>CAIXGT010000109.1 GCA_903919105.1 uncultured Spartobacteria bacterium
AAATGCTTCTATTTCCCGCGCTTGAAATGCGCGACCTCACGGTCTGTCTCCCGCTGCTCGGCTTTCTTTTTGAGATCCTGGCGCTGATCGCCGGCATGTTTTCCCTTACCCAGGCCGATCTCGACCTTCACACGGCCTTTCTTCCAGTAGAGGCGAAGCACGGGCAGAGCCAGTCCCTTGCGGGTTGTCTGCTCAAGCATCCGGGCAATCTCGACCTTATTGAGCAAAAGTTGTCTGGGGCGCTTTGGATCGTGGGTCGAGTGACTGGCCTTCTCATAGACTTGGATCGTGGCCTCATGGAGGAAAACCCCGCCCTTTTCAACCTTTGCATAGCATCCGAGAAGATCCGCCTTGCCTGCACGTAGGGACTTAACCTCGGTTCCGACAAGAGAAATGCCGGCTTCAAACTTCTCAAGGATCTGATAATCCCTGAGGGCCTTGCGATTAGTGACGATGTCAGAACCCATGCGAGGAGTGGGCAAACATGCGTTTCAGGGCCAAGCATGTGGCATTCGATAACACCGAATGCCAGCGAGGTGATGCTTTAGGCCGCCTGCAAAGTTTCCGTATCCGAAGTAAACTCCGAGGAGAGTTTTCCAGCTGCAATTTCAGCCAGGGCGATGTCTGCAAGTCCCATCTGAAGGTCCACCTCGATCATGGGGCGGCTTCCGGCGGAAAGCTCGCGCAGACGCTTGCTTACCATGTTAACGAGCTGCTGCTTATTTGTAATGACCTTAGAGGCCTCTTCGATGTAGTGGGTGTTCATGGAAAGTGTGAAAAAATGGCTCCAGCGGTAGGATTTGAACCTACGACCAATCGGTTAACAGCCGACCGCTCTACCACTGAGCTACGCTGGATCAATGGAACAAAAAATCAAACACCGACACATCCCCCGCTGCAATCAAAAAAACATTCCAAAGAGAGCAAAAAGGGCGCCACTCATGGAGCCGAAAGAATTTTCTCAAGGCTTATCATGATCTCAGAAGTCGAATGGGCGTCATGCCATTGCAGATTGCTTGAGGATTTCTTGGGAAGAACCCAGTGCTGACGATCGCTTCTGGTCCAGGGAGCGAACATACCCTGATGAAGGCCTGAAAACAGAATTAAGGTTCGGCAATCAAGCGCTGTAGCGCCATGGGCTGCGGCGGTATCGACGGTTAAAATACAGGCAGCACCGGCCAAGAGATCGATGAATCCCTGCAGATCCTCGGCTATCAGGATAGTCGTCTTGATCTTCGTTTCAGGAAGGGCCTTTCGGATCATGGCTCCAAAGGCTTCCAAGGATTGGCGTTGATCTGCGGAGCCTGTCAGCACGAGGTTCTGAAGTCTGGGCACTCTTCCTTGAGCATCGAGCAGTACAAAGAGCTCGATCCAGCGATCTTCGGGAAAGTTTTTCCAGATGTCGCTGGAGTAGGGTGCACAGACGAAGTAGGGGGAATAAAGAGAGCCAATCGGGGAAAGATTCACCGCTTTCAATTCGGGCCAGATCTCACTTGGATCAACGTTTCGGCTAAGTGCTGCCGAGACAAGCAGACGGTGTGCTTCTAACTCGCTCGGAATCCCTGGGCTTGCCTCGGGATAATCCGCAATCTCCGTTGAAAAAACGGCAGTCATTGAGTTCTCCGTCCAACGCCGGACCCTGCGACCATTTCCCAAAAGAAGGTTCGAGGCCATGAACCTCCTCCCAGCCCGCATACTGTAGAAAAGAAAGCTCTGGAGATAGTCCCGCATATGACGCAGTGAGATCGCAGTATCCACTCGTGTTCCTAGGAGTTTGATCCACGAGGGGAAACAGCGAAGGCAGTTGGCAACAAAGACATTCAGAATAACCCGTTGCTTCCGGATCGGCAGAATCACGATCTCCGCCTTGGGAAACTGACCTCTCACAACCGACTCCAAGAGCGGAAGTACCGCAATGCTCAGATTCTCCTCACCAAATTCCCGCGCCATGAGACGCACTACTCCCGAGGCCAGAAAGAAGTCTCCGATCCCGTCAGGCTTGAAAATAAAACAGCGAGGCACCTTCAGTGAAAAGGCGGTTACCCGTTATTGTCTTCAGTCGGGTTGCGTTGGCGCTGCAACCAGACCTTGGAGACGCTTTTAATGCGCGTAAGGAGATAATAAACGGTCTGACTTCTCAGACGGACAAGTTCAGCGCCGACGATCTTAGGAACAAAATCAGCAGGAATTTCCAGAATGTCCGTCGGGGAAACTCCCTCAAGCCCCTTGCAGAGGATTGAACTCATGGCCCGTGTCAGGGTCTGGACCTGGGGGCCGAGAGATATCCTGAAGTGGGCACCTCCCCGCTCGTCGAGCCGGAGATAGATCGCCACGGTGTCGGTGCACTCCTCGTCCTTGCGCACATCCTCAAGATCAAACGTCTCTCCATCCCTCGGTTCCTGGGACTTTGCCTGATCGGCATAGGCGATCAAGGTTTCGCGTTTCTCCGCATCGGGAAGACCCGAGAAAAGCTCAATGATCGCGGACAGCTTCGCAGGATAGGACATCGCGAGGATCTCTAGAGGGATTTTTCGATTGGCGCACCGACACGGTTCCCCCACTCCGTCCAAGAGCCGTCATAGTTGCGCACCTTATCAAATCCCAAGAGATAGTTCAGCACGAACCACGTGTGACTGGATCGTTCGCCAATCCTGCAATACGCGATGATCTGGTCATCGGGCTTGAGACCAAGATCAGTCTGGTAGATCTTGCGGAGTTCCTCGGCACTCTTGAAAGTCGCATCGTTATTCACGGCCTGCTTCCAAGGGATGCCATAGGCTCCCGGAATATGACCACCGCGTAGCACACCCTCCTGGGGATATTCCGGCATATGGGTCACCAGTCCCCTGAATTCACCCGGGGAGCGGACATCGATGAGAGGAAGGTTACCACGGCTCTGCGCAAGGGCGTCGTCATAGAAGGCACGAATTTCGGCATCACGTCGCTTTGAGGGCGCTGGATAGTCCGTCTTCTCATAATGGGGAACGTCACGGGTCAGAGGTCTGCCCTCTTCGATCCACTTGTCGCGACCTCCGTCCATGATCTTGACCTTCTCATGACCGAAAAGGCGGAAAACCCAGAGGGCATAGCAGGACCACCAGTTGGATTTGTCTCCATAGAATATGCAGGTTGTTTCCGGGGTGATCCCATTCCTAGAGCAGAGAGCCGCAAAGGCTTCTGGCTGGATGTAATCACGAATCGTATGATCCTGCAGATCGCGCTGCCAATCGATATGCACGGCTCCCGGAATATGCCCCATATCATAAAGAAGGATATCCTCATTGCTCTCGATGATCCGAATACCAGGATCCTTCAGATGGTCGGCCATCCATGACGTTGTGACGAGTGCATCCGGATGCGCGTAATTACTGTCTAT
>CAIXGT010000110.1 GCA_903919105.1 uncultured Spartobacteria bacterium
CCGGAGCTGATCAAGGCTCTGGGCCAGCTCAAGAAAGCCTGCGCCCTCGCTAATAGGGATCTCGGCAAGCTGCCCGCCGATAAGTGCGACCTCATCGTTCGCGCCGCCGATGAGGTGATCGCGGGTAAACTCAACGAGCACTTCCCACTTCGTATCTGGCAGACCGGCAGCGGCACACAGAGTAACATGAACGCCAACGAGGTGATCTCCAACCGTGCCATCGAGATGGCTGGGGGTGAGATGGGCTCGAAGAAGCCCATTCATCCCAATGACGACGTGAATATGTCGCAGTCCTCCAATGATACCTTCCCCACCGCTATGAATATCGCGGCCGTAACGGTCGTTCTTGAGCGCCTACTGCCTGCAGTGAAAGCACTGCGAGGAGCCCTGCATGCCAAGGCTCTGGAGTTTGCAGATCTCATCAAGATCGGGCGCACCCATCTCCAAGATGCCACTCCGATTACCTTGGGTCAGGAATTCTCGGGTTATGTTGCGATGCTCGACGCCGATCTGGCTCGTCTTGCCGAGAGCCTTCCCGGTCTTGAGTCTCTGGCCATTGGCGGCACGGCTGTCGGTACCGGTCTGAATTCCCACCCGAAGTTCGGTGAGACAGCTGCTTTCCACATTGCTCAGATCACCGGCTATCCCTTTGTCTCTGCTGAGAATAAATTCATGGCTCTCTCTTCGCACGGCGAGTTTGTCTTTGCCAGTGGAGCGCTCAAATCACTCGCCTCATCGCTGATGAAGATTGCCAATGATCTCCGCTGGCTCGCTTCGGGGCCACGTTGCGGTCTCGGGGAGATTTCCCTGCCTGAAAACGAACCTGGCTCCTCCATTATGCCAGGTAAGGTGAATCCAACCCAATGTGAGGCAGTCACCATGGTGGGCGTGCAAGTCATGGGGAACGACACGGCAATCGGAATCGCCGCTTCTCAGGGGAACTTCGAGTTGAATGTCTTCAAGCCGGTTATCATTCATAACTTTCTCCATTCGGTCCGACTTCTTTCTGATGCCTGCCGATCCTTTACGGAGCACTGCATTACGGGGATTGAGGCAAATCGTGAAGTGATTGCTGGATATGTTCAGAATTCCTTGATGCTAGTCACAGCTCTGAATCCACATATCGGCTATGACAAGTCGGCTCAGATTGCCAAGAAGGCTCACAAGGATCATTCCAGCCTCAAGGAGGCAGCCGTTGCGCTCGGCTATTTAAGTCCGGAGCAATTTGACGAGTGGGTGGTCGCGGCCAACATGACCCACCCCTAGGGACCCCTTGGGAACCGAGCTTAATTCGTCACGAAATCACGACGGACCGCTTATCTGCCAATGGCGAGCTTTGCCATGAGATCAGTTGTCATTGATTCGAGCTCAATGGAGACAACTTCGACGCGTCGGGTGAAGTAGTTGTAGGCGACCAGGTTGGGAACAGCGACACCAAGGCCGACAATCGTACAGTTCAGGGCCTCGGAGATACCATTGGCGACCAACTGGGGATCACCACTCGCTCCGATATTGCCAAAGATGCCGACAAGGCCCGAGAGGGTCCCGAGCAACCCGAGCAGGGGAGAGATGCCGGTTGTGATCTCTAGGAAGACAAGACCCGATTCGAGTCGGGAGATTTCATGCCGTGCACGGGTCTGTACGGCGTCGAGGATCTCGGCACGTGTCCACTCCCTGTGCTGGAGGACGCTTAGCAGAACCCGTGACAATGGGGAGGGTTCTCGGAGAAGAAATTTCTGAAGATTCTCGATCTGGGATCCGCCTTTGAACGCATCGAGAGCCCGAACCACATCGGGCGGTAGCGCACGATCCATCTTGATGATGAGTGCCCTTTGAAGAATCACGGCCAGAGAGAAAACCGAAAGGATGAGAAGAACGGCCATGAAGAAGCCGCCTTTAACGAAGAACTGGACAAAGCCGGGCATCGCGGCAAGAAAGGGGAACAGGTACATGGAGTGAAGCTTAGTAAACGGTGAAGCTGTAGTCGATTTCCAAGACCCCGTTCTGGAGAGTTCTGGCAACGTCGGGAGGAATCGGCGGAAGCTTAGCATCCATAATCGAGCGAAGACTACAATCAGTCAAAGACTCATTCCCATTGCTGGAGACGACATGGAGTCCGCTGACCTTCCCGCTGGCGGTGACCTTGAAGCTGACGTCCACTGTCCCGATGCTAAGAACCCCCATCCGCTCATCCACATAGTAGTACCACCTCGATCCGATGGCATCCGAGACACCTTTGCGATAGCGACCCAGCGGTGTGGCCTCGGCGGCAACGGAGGATCGACCACGGTTGGAGATATTTCCATGGATCACGGTTTGACGTGTCTCAGGTTGGTATCCTTTGGCGCTTCCCTGGGATCCTGGAACTGAAGCCTGGTGGGGAAGGGATGTAGAGGGTGGCAATGCCTTCTCTGCCGTCTGCGCTGATTGTTTAGAGCTCGCCATTGGGGATTCAGGCGGTTCAAGAAGCTTGATATTGTTAGGAGGTGGAGTGGCGGTTGGCGTCGGTTGTGGATTTGGGATAGGCTTGGTAGTGGTGTTGGGAGTTGCCGTAGTGATGGGCGACTGGGTCGATTTTTGCTGCGATGGGGATTGTGCCGAGGGGGATGCAGGAGGTGAGGGCGGCTGCTCAGGAAGTGGGTTGCCAGCCTGAGAGGCTGGTTTTTCACCCGATGTATGGCGCTGGTTCTGAAGTTCTAGAGATGATTGCTCAATGCCCTGCTGCGAGGGGAGAGGCATTTGTCCTTCAGGGATTTGTTCGCTGGCTGCTTTGCTGTTCTGATCCGATTGGAAAGGGGAATTCTCAGGTGCTTTGTCAGAGACTTCCTTTGCCTCAATGAAGGGACGTTCGGTTATGGCAGGAGGCGTGATCTCGAGTGTTACCTCGGGTGGAGGAGGAGATTTCTGAATCTCTTTTTTTAGTAGATTTCTGGCAAAGAGA
>CAIXGT010000111.1 GCA_903919105.1 uncultured Spartobacteria bacterium
ATGCCGCCGCCCTGCTGGTCCTGCTGACCCTAGGCGTGAATATCGCGGGCGAGGCGTTTCTCCGGCATACGCAGAAAGCCACGGCAGGCCTTCGTTAAAATTAACCCGAGCGATGACAAGCACTGCTTCTACCTCACCAAGTAATTTCTTCTCCGATGCCGGAAAAAAGACTTCTGTGCTCCGGTTGTTCCGCAACCATTTCCTGACAGGCCTCTGCATCGCCCTCTCCTTACTGACGCTGGTGCCGCTTTTTTCGATTGTCGTTCTCGTGATCCACAACGGCTTCCCCCTGCTTTCTACTAATCTCTTCACGCAATTACCTCCAGCTCCCGGCTTGGATGGGGGAGGTTTTGGCAATGCCATTGTGGGGACACTCGTTATGGTGGGGATCGCACTTGGTTTCTCGATTCCGCTTGGGATTCTCGCCGCTGTTTTCGTGAATGAATACGCATCCGTCTCATGGTTGGCTTCCACAGTGCGTTTCGTTGCCAAGCTGCTCACGGGCATCCCTTCGATCATCTGCGGTGTTTTTGCGTTTGCCGCTGTGGTGATGACGACCCACAAGTTCTCGGCACTCGCTGGAGGCATCGCCCTAGCTATCCTGATCCTGCCAACGATCCTACTTACTGCAGAGCAGGCGCTTCTGGGGGTTCCCTATTCCTTCAGGGAGGCATCATTCGGTGTCGGAGCCACTCCATTCCAGACGATCTGGCGCATTGTCCTCCCCGAGGCGATGCCCGCCATTATGACCGGAGTCATGCTGGCGGTGGCACGCGCTGCTGGAGAGACCGCTCCGGTGCTTTTCACTGCCCTTTTCAGCCAGAACTGGATCAAGGGTATCATGCAGCCGACGGCCTCCCTTTCTGTGTTGATCTATAATTTCGCCTCCCTTCCCTATGCCTATCACATCAAGCTGGCCTGGTCCGCCTCGCTGATCCTTGTAGTTCTTGTGACGCTCAGCAACATTCTGGCACAGGTGATCTTTTCTCCCAAACATCACTAAGAAATCTTTCAATCATCACGATCGGAACTATGTCCACCGAAGAACACATCGCCTCGCCAAACGAGGCTTCTGAACGGCCCCTGGAACTAACCAATAATTTTGCTCCAGGCGAAAGCAACTTTATCAAGGTCGATGACTTTAAGTTCTTCTACGGTAAGAAGGAGGCTCTCCACGGTATCAACATGGAGATTCCCGCGCGTAAAGTAACCGCCTTTATCGGGCCTTCGGGCTGCGGAAAATCGACCCTGCTTCGCAATTTCAACCGGATGAACGAACTCATCCCCGGAGTCCATCACGAGGGGGATATCACGATCCATGGCACGAGTATTTACGATCCTTCGGTTGAGATCATCGCGCTGCGTCGCCGTATCGGGATGGTCTTCCAGAAATCGAACCCATTTCCCATGTCGATTTACGAGAACATCGTCTATCCTCTTCGTATCGCCGGCCAGAATACCCGATCCGTCCTGGATGAAACAGTGGAGCGCTGCCTCCGTTCAGCAGCTCTCTGGGATGAGGTAAAGGACCGCCTTAACGACAGTGCCCTTGGACTCTCCGGTGGACAGATGCAGCGCCTCTGTATCGCCCGTGCGGTGGCCAGTCGTCCTGAGATTCTCCTCATGGATGAGCCATGCTCAGCCCTGGATCCGATCGCGACCGCGAAGGTCGAGGAACTCATTATCGAGCTCAAGAAGGACTTCACAATCGTGATCGTCACCCACAACATGCAGCAGGCCAGTCGTGTCTCCGAGCTTACCGCATTCTTCTACCTTGGCAACCTTATCGAGTTCGATAACACCCGTAAGATTTTCACCAATCCCTCGATGAAGCAGACCGAGGAATATATCACCGGCCGGTTCGGTTGATCTCTAATCTCCTTTTTATGCACAAAGAACCTGCGAAGCCCCACACGCTGACGAATTTCACGACGGCCCTTGACCAGCTCCGCAACAGCGTGCTGAGGATGTCGAGCCTCGCCCAGTTGAACCTCAAAAACTCCATCAAGGGGTTATTGGAGCGAGACGACGACTGGTGCAATAACTGTATCGCCGACGACGAGGAGATCGACCTGTTAGAGATGCAGATCGACCACGAGGGCATCGAGGTGATGAGTCGTTTTCAGCCGGTTGCCTCGGATCTGCGTGAGGTGATCTCCTCGATCAAGATCGGGGCAAACATCGAACGCGTTGCCGACCAGGCTGTGAACATCGCCCGCCGCGCCCGCAAGCTGAACGAACAACCCGGGTTGACCGAACTCCACCTGCTGGACAACCCGATCCGCCTTTCGCTAACGATGTTCGATGATGCCGTCCGAGCCTTCGCTGAGCGTAATACGGAACTCGCGGTGGAACTTAAGTCCCGTGACAAGGAGCTCGATCTTATCAACAAAGAACTAACCGATACCCTGATCAACAGGATGCAGGACGACTCGCCCAATCTCCCGAGTTATCTCAATCTGATCTTCATCAGCCGCTGTCTTGAGCGAATCGGGGACCATGCCTGCAACATCGCGGAGGATATCGTCTTCGCGGTGAGTGCTCAGGATATCAGGCACCTTGGAAAGCAGTAGCCCTCCTGATCACCTCCCGCGATATCCCGACTCGCCGCCGATATCACTCGAGCGACGGGAGATTTTCTCCTTGAACGAGTATGTGTGCCCCCTAGCCTTTAAAGTTACCGTTCATGCGTTGTTTTCTTCTGTTTTTCGTGTTTTTTCTTTCCGCAAGCGGCTTGCTGCGGGCCCAGTTCGGTAATTTCGGGGATAAGCCGGTTGAGATTACCGCGGACGGGGATACGCGCTTCGAGAACGGCACCGCCATCGCGGAAAAAAATGTCCAGATCCATTATAACGGCATCGCCATTTATGCTGATCACGCCGAATATAACCCCGATACCCGCGATGTCCTGCTGGTAGGGAATGTCCGCATCTACACTGGCGACGACTTGTTCAACGGTCAGCGCGTCTTTTACAATCTCGAAACCAAGCAGACCCGGGCACTGGAATTTGATGGAGGCCATTATCCGCTGAAGTTTAGTTCTCTCTCGGCCCGTGGATTCGGAACCCGCCAGTTCACTCTCAGTGACTCCTCGATCACAACATCGGATTCCTCGATGCCCGACTGGCACTTGCAGGCAAAGACGATCCGTCTCTACACAAACGACCGCGTGGTCATGCTGAACTCCACTCTATATGTGGGCAAGATCCCCGTCTTCTGGCTTCCCTATATCTATTCCAGTCTGACTCACCAAGGATTCCAGTTCTCTCCTGGATATGACTCGAACTGGGGTGGTTTTCTCCTCTCCTCCTACACGTTTCCGCTCGGCACCAGTGATAGTTTCCTTGTAACCCTTCGCTCGGATTACAGGACCGAGCATGGTTATGCGGTTGGCTTGAATGCGAATCTCAAATTCGGCAAGAACGATCGTAACGTCGGCCAGTTCATTTCGTACTACGCCAATGACACCAATCCAGAGGGATTCAACA
>CAIXGT010000112.1 GCA_903919105.1 uncultured Spartobacteria bacterium
AGGAAGGGTATGGCGACGAGCGAGATGCTCTGAATGATGGCGATCGCTAAGGAGTGCTGTCCCTCGACTCCTGACAAAGCCAAGCGACCGATCGTGATGACAAAGAGGGCCACGTAGCCACCCAGCAGGATCTTCTTCCAAAGCGGAAATTCCGTGAGAGGTTCCACAGGAGATGGGAGGGATGCCTCACTGGCTACACTCGCCATAACGGGAGGCATCGGAGGAAGGGCAAACATGGAGAGTCGTTGTAACAGTTTCACCGAGACGATGCCCGTCACGAAGGAGCAGGTCGTGGCGACAAGCGCCGTCCCGATAATGGAGGTGGGATGAATTGCTCCTGCGGCCGCGAGAATCCCGACGGCTGTGGCCGGGATGAGTTGGACCGAACTTGTATTGATCGCGAGGAAGGTGCACATCGCATTGGTGGCCGTACCTGGGCGGGGATTCAGTGATTCGAGTCCCTGCATGGCTCGCAGACCGAGGGGAGTGGCCGCATTGCCAAGTCCCAGCATATTGGCGGCGATATTCATTACCATGGCCCCCATGGCAGGATGATCCGCGGGGACGTCGGGAAAGAGACGGGTAAGCAGAGGTTTCAGGAATGACGAGAGTCGTTCCACGGCACCCGATTTCTCGGCAAGCCTCATGATGCCCAGCCAAAGAGCCATGACGGCCCCAAGGGGGAGTGCAATGGTCATCAGGGAGGCCTTGGCCGCATCGAACGTGGCGGCGGTCACGGCCTCGGTCTTTCCGGTCAAGACGCCTAGGACCACGCCGCAGAGAATTAGGCCAAGCCAGAGGTAATTCAGCATAAGGGAAGTTTTACGAAAGACTTAACGCCGCTACCAAAGAAAAACACCGAACCGGGAAAATATGGAACTCATGAACTCAGGAAGCCAATCAATGTTGATCCAACTCTCTACTCAAGAATGTGGAAGATTTCAGGGTTTCAATAGTTGGTTCTATGGATTTTTCCCATCTGCAGTTCTTGAATTCATGAGTTCCATATTCATTTTCTTACTTTTGAAGATTTTACGATGACGGGTTATCGGGGATCCGCTTAAATAGATCGCACTATGTCTGTCTGCTCTGATCGCTGGATTCGCCAAAAGTCGTTGGAACAAGGAATGATCGAACCGTTCATCGACGGTCAGATTCGTGCCTCTGAAGATGGGGGGCGCGTAATCAGCTATGGTCTCTCAAGCTATGGGTACGACCTCCGTGTCGCGGATGAGTTCAAAGTCTTCACCAATGTCTTCAGCGCCATGGTCGATCCGAAGGAATTTGACGAGAAGTCCTTTGTCGATTTGAAGACCGATGTCTGTGTGGTTCCGCCCAATTCCTTTGCTCTCGCACGGAGTGTGGAATACTTCCGCATTCCCCGTGAGGTCCTGACGATTTGCGTGGGCAAGTCCACCTACGCCCGGTGCGGCATCATTGTGAACGTCACTCCCTTCGAACCTGAATGGGAGGGGCATGTGACCTTGGAGATCTCCAACACGACCCCGCTGCCAGCTAAAATCTATGCCAACGAGGGTTTGGCTCAGGTTGTCTTCTTTGAGGCCACAGAACCGTGTGAAACGAGCTATGCCGATCGCGCCGGCAAGTACATGAAGCAGCGAGGTATCACGGTGCCAAGGATGTAGAAGAGCGGACCCTGTCCGCTCGGAAGGATGAAACTTGAAGGCTGAAAGCTGAAAGAGAGACAGGCCCTGATCTAGGAACCTTCAGGTTTCCAGTTTCAGGTTTCAGGTTTCTCTTCATCGATCATTTTCCTGAGGACTTCAGACATGTCCTCCACCTCATTCCAGACTTCGCCCGTAGCATAGATGGGAGCCTTCTGCTGAGCGGCCATGGCCAGGCAGTCGCTTGGGCGTGCGTCCAACTCCAGCACCTTGCGTTGCTGGAGTTCATTCTCAGCGGTCACGATCATCCGTCCGTAGTAGGTGGCCCCCTTGAGGTCATTGATGATCACGCGCTCTACTTTGGCTCCAAAACCTGCAAGCACCATTCCCAACAGATCATGGGTCAGGGGACGTTCGTTCTTTGTTCCGTGAATTATCATGCTGATGGCGTTGCCGACTAAGGGATCAACATAGATGACGAATACCTTCTGATCGTTGCCTAGGAACACAGCGCTCCCACTAGTCGTAGGAATCACTGCCTTGATATCAATCTGGACGACCTCTTTAGGGCTCATTTGACTCACGGTTTCACTATGTTCCAGAATGAACTGTAACGCATCTAGGCAATTGTGCTTATTGATCGTCTGTGCTTTTGGCTGGAAAGTCTGGATGGACGATTCCTCGGCGTTTGTATTCCGCGGAAACGATCAAATAATGATCTGCCCAGGAGCCGAGTCCCTGCTGTTCCTCGCTACTCAGAGTACGAACGATCCTGGCAGGCGATCCCACCACCATGGATCCAGACGGGATGACGGTATTCATGAGTACTGTGGCATGGGCGCCGATGAGGCACTTTTCGCCAATGATAGCACCGTCCAGGATGATGGCTCCCATGCCGATCAGTGACTCGTCACCAATCGTGCAGGCATGGACGATAGCACCATGCCCGATAGTGACTCGTCGCCCCACTGAGACGCCAAGTCCTGTGGCGACATGGATCACGGCATTGTCCTGCACGTTGCTCTCTTCGCCGATCTCGATCGGGGCGATGTCACCACGTAACGAAGCATAGGGCCAGACGCTGGCCCGAGCGCCCAACTGCACAGCTCCGGCAAGGAATGCGCCTGGTGCGACGTAGGCATCGGAATGGACCAGGGGCCTGAGGTCCAAGTGCTCGGCCACGATCTTTTTGAAGTAGTCAAGGTGTTCCGGATGAGAATGGTCGATCCTAGGGTCGTCTGCGGGATGAGTGTTCATGAGGTTATGATAAGGTTTTTTGCGATTTTCTCACAATGGGAGTTGACAGCAAGAGGAGGTTTTTTTTGGATCAGTAGTGTCACACGACATAACAAACAAAATAACCCAACCCAACAATCCATGAGCAGCAAAGTCCACCTCGTTGAATCCGTCCAGAAAGCCCTCGGCAAAGATACCTCCAAGGCCCACGCCGAGAAGGTCGTCGCTTCCGTCATCGAAAGCATCAAGGCCCTCGTTAAGAAGCACAAGAGCCTTCAGTTGATTGGCTTCGGTACTTTCAAGGTTGTCAACCGCAAGGCCCGCAAGGGAATCAACCCTAAGACCGGCAAGGCTATCCAGATCAAGGCTTCCAAGAGCGTTCGCCTGACACCTGGAAAGGCTTTCAAGCAGTCTCTCTAAGTTTTTAAGGGTTTCCCCCCGCCCGAGAAAACCCGTTATGCCGTTTGGCATAACGGGTTTTCTCATTTCTCTGCAGAATCGATTCGGTTAGTATCAGTGTTCCATGAAATCACCACTCGTTGTCTCCGTCACCGGCGCTGCCGGACAAATCGGCTACTCACTCCTTACCCGCATCGCCTCCGGGCAAGTCTTCGGGTATGAACAGCCGGTCGCTCTCCGCCTTATCGAGATAGAACCCGGCATGAAGGCCCTGGCCGGTGTGGTCATGGAACTCAACGACTGCGCCTTCCCTCTCCTTGAGTCGATCGAGGCGACTGCCGATCTTGATCATGGTTTCAGCGGCACCAACTGGGCCCTTCTTGTCGGTAGCGTTCCCCGAAAGGCTGGGATGGAGCGCAAAGATCTCCTCGGCATCAACGGTAAGATCTTCATTGGGCAGGGGCAGGCCATCGAGCGGAACGCCGCTGCGGACGTCAATGTCCTTGTGGTCGGCAATCCCTGCAACACGAACTGCCTGATCGCTATGAAGAACGCCCCCTCCGTTCCCGAGGATCGCTGGCATGCCATGACTCGTCTTGATGAGAATCGTGCCAAGAGTGCCCTAGCCGAGAAAGGCGGTTGCC
>CAIXGT010000113.1 GCA_903919105.1 uncultured Spartobacteria bacterium
GGGTCTTCCTGTTCGGGCAATGAAATGGCATTTCGCAGTGCGGCTTCGCGAAGTGCTGACTCGGAAATCCCTAACCTGACGGCCACATGGGTTGTCGTGGTCTCTCTGAGGGCTGTGTCGGATAACAGGGCCAGGAATCCCCCGATGCGCTGTGCCACCATGGCTTTCTCCCTTGGACCGAGAGTCCCTCCGGCTGATTCCGCAGCCCGATCGATGGTATGATCGAAGAAATCCTTGGCCGCGGAAATCCTCTGCGTAAATGCTTCCACTCCCTGTCCACGGATGAGTGAGTCGGGGTCCTCCCCGGCAGGAAGCTTCGCCACCAGAACGGCCAGACCTGCGCTCAGGAGAGCTGGAAGGGATTTCTCCACGGCATTCTGGCCGGCATTGTCCGAGTCGAAGCAGAGAATGACTTTCTCCACAAACCGCCGCAACAGGCGCGCCTGCTCGCTCGTGAATGCTGTTCCCTGAGGGGCTACCACGTTCTTCACCCCATGCTCGAAGGCGGAGATGAGGTCGATCTGTCCCTCCAGAACAATGGCGCTTCCGGCCTCGATCAGTGGACGCTTGCTCTTGTCGAGGCCGAAGAGGACGCGTCCCTTGGAGAAGATCGGCGTCTCAGGCGAGTTCACATACTTCGCTTCTCGGTCACTGTCGGTGAGAATGCGGCCGCTGAAGGCAACCACTTCGCCGTAGTCATTGCGGATAGGGAACATCAGTCGGTCGCGGAACCGATCATAGCCCCCCTGAGTATCGCCTTCCTTGGACGTGAGGAGTCCACTCGACAGCAACTCCTCCCGGCTAAATCCCTTGGCCATGGCCCAGTTCCTAAGAGTCTCCCATCCGCCGGGAGCGAATCCGAGCAGCCACTCCACGGCGATCTCCTTGGTGAGTCCACGCTTTTTCAGATAGGCGCGTGCATGCTCGGCATCGCGGTTGCGAAGGAGATTGAGATGAAACCACTCGGCGGCTTCCTTATGGAGTTGAAGAAGGCGGCTGCGCTGATCGCGCCTTGATTGCTCAGCGGGATCATTGTTCTCGATCAGGACAATGCCGGCACGCTGTGCAAGTTTGCGGATAGCGCTGGGGAAATCGATATGCTCGTAATCCATCACAAAACGGAAGACGCCGCCGCCGGCTCCACAGCCAAAGCAGTGGAACGTCTGTCGAGATGGATTCACATGGAATGAGGGGCTCTTCTCCTTGTGAAAGGGGCAGAGAGCCCGAAAGCTAGTCCCTGCACGCTTTAGCGGAAAATAACCCCCGATAATCTCCGCGATATCGCTGGCCTCGGCGACCTTCTGAACACTCTCTTCGGCGATACGGGGCATGGGCAGATACTAAAGGCTGAAGGCGGAAGGCTGAAGGCTAAAACAGAGAAGATTGCTAGATCACGCAACGATCATCCGAAGGGCCACCAAGGTAGACATCACAAGCAACAGCCAGTCAAAGGAGGCTTGGGGAATCTTCCCGAGCAGGAAGCGTCCCAGAACCATTCCTGCGACCAAGGCCGGAAAAAGCATTAGATTCAGTTTCAACGAAGATGTTGAAATGAGACCGAGATTCCAGCTCAGGGGAACCTTCGTCAGATTAGTCAGAAAAAAGAACCAGGCACACGTTCCTACAAAGGCCATTTTGTCGAAGTTCTTCGCGAGCAGGTAGAAGGTCATGGCAGGCCCGCCTGCATTGGCCATCATCGTGGTAATGCCTGCCGCGAATCCCGATATCGTGCCAAGTACGGGATGATGCATGATTTCCGAGAGAATCCGACGATCGACGCGTTGCCAGAATACAATGCCCATCATCGCCAGAATCATCCATCCCATGACGTGACTGAAGAGATGATCGGGGATCCTACTCATCATAAACCAACCGGTTAGAAGTCCGACACAGGTCGTCGGAAGCAACCCCCGAATGATCCTCCAGTTCACGTGCTTTCTATAGACTCCGATGGCCATCAGATCAGCCGCGATCAGCATCGGCAGGACGGCGCCCGTCGATTCTTTGGCAGGCATGATCTCCGCCATGAGCAGGACGGCAATGAGTCCGCACCCGCTGAAGCCGGCTTTCGTCAATCCGATGCAGAGGGCGGCTAGGGATGCCATCCCCCAGAAAAGGAGCGGCATTTGGTGAAAGTGTTGCACCAGCGGTTCTCTATCTAAGGAGAAGATTTCTCGAGGTCGTGCTCTAAGGTCCCCAGCTGTTTCTGCAGGAGAGAGGGTGATTTCTCCAACTCCCACACGACTCTCTTCACCAGTGCCTGCACGCTCTCGAGTACATGACTGCTGGCAGTCGCGCGCAGGAGTCCCGCTATCCTGCTCCCTGGGACGACGAGATTTGTGTAGCGGAGCAGCGTCTTCCCCTGGTGCTCTTGGACCAGGAGATTTCCCACTGCGGATTTGGAATAAGTCGAATGAAGAACATTCCACGAGATCTCATAATCGGAAGCGGAATGCCGTCTCAGTTCATTGCGGGAGACATAGACCTCGTCGGAAAGGAAGAAAGGCATCCCCAGAGTGTATTCGGCTTCGATGATCCAAGGGTGCGGTTGGTGGATGATGCGGACCGAGAGGCAATTGGGGATATAGTCCGGAGCCCGATCACAGTTCCAGAAAACGGCGGCAACATCCGCCGGGGAGGAGTTGACCATCTGATAAATAATGAATCTCGGCCAGGCACTCTCGGGGACAATCTCTTCCACTACGACCGCTTTTCCTTCCAACAGTTCAGCCTGCTGCCGCTTCGTCAACGCACTCCATATCAGTTCTTCTGCTGAGAGCGATGCCGTTGCCCCGACAAGTAGTAACAGGAAGGCCATCGAACGGATCATGGTTGTGATCCTAGGCATCATGGGAATTGCCGGTCAACCTTCAGCGTTTCCCTAAAGCAACCTCAATGGCTTTCAGCTGAGCGGCAAGAAGTTGAGGGTTTTTTTGGCGCTCCGCTTCCACCTGGCGCACCAAGAACTTTACACTATCGACAATGATTGCCTGTGCTGGCAACCGTAGCAGGGCCGCAAAGTTGCTTCGTGGCTTCACGAAGTTCTGATAGCTGAAGAGAGCTAGGTCTCCGTGTGGTTCGATCCGGATCGTGCCGTTGCATTCCTTGGAGTAAAGCGACTCCAGCACCTTCCATGAAATCTCGTAGACGTTACTCGAAGGGCTCTTGATCGTGATCCGAGAGACATAAAGCTCCTCCGGCAGGAACAAGGGCATCCTGAGGATAAACTCCGCCTTCTGCACATCACGTGATGGTCGGTCAAGAATGCGTACGGATTTGCAGTTCGGGAGATATTTTGTGTCCAGTTCACTGTTCCAAAAGACCGCAGCCACATCAGCGGAGCTGCTCTTAACCAACTGAAAGATCGTGAGATTTGGCCACGGGCTGTCAGGGACTTCCTCCTCAAGAACGACCTGCTTTCCGGAACTCAGGACCATTTGCTGCTGTGGAGTCAGTCGTTCCCACAGAGGGAGATCGGAGGCAAGAAGGGAGCCCGACAGTTTGGAAACTAGGAACAAGCCCAGAATCAAATGACACTTCTTAGTTGTCATGAGTGATCAGGCAAACATGAGCAGCTTTGCAGAACCAAGAGAGGGTCTTCGTTGTATTCATAATTGTGGGTAAACTCAGAACCGCGGAATAACCTAGTCACCCTTTTTGCCCGCCCCCTTGGAAGGGGCACTCTTTCCCTGACAAGGAAGGAGCAGCGTGCGCCAGCTGGAACGGGCAAAGGTTTCTCTCAGGAGGGCGAGATCGCTTGCAGAGAGGTTCTTCAAGTCAGTAGAGGCCTTGCCTCCGGTGATGAAATGACTCAGTGCGGAGAGGAAGATAACAGACTGCTCCTCCTCCATGATGCCGAGCTCCTCTGGGAATCCGGCGTCTAGGATCCATGTTCCGGATTCTGTCATCTGGGTTAATTCCTCCGCCCAACTCAGGATCGTTGCTAGCGGATCACCGCTGTACTGCTTGGCGACCAGACGCACGATATCCTCCCTGCGCTCGAGGTTAAGCAGCAGCGCCAGAAAGAAACGGTGCTCCACATCCTCGACGGTGGCGCGCATCGCGGTCAGGGCATCCCTCCTGATGATCTCCTCTAGAGTCGACTTCACAGGAATGGCCAGACGGCCGTGCTTCCGCGCAAAGACGCCCCAGACCTGCTCCCAGGTTCCAAGATTGCGGAGATGGCCTATGCAATTCTGAAGAATGAAAAAACCGCGTTCGAAATCAAGCTCACCGAGCATCTCGGCAACCAGATCGCTGTAATCCGGAGCCTCCGTTTGCTCTAGGACATCAAGCAACTGCTTGCGTCTTGTCGTGAGGCCATCCTGCTGTACTGGATCGATCGCGATATGGGGAGGGAGATAGGTGAACTGGGGACCCGTTCCCGGATCCGAGTGCGTGCGGATCACGATAGTCACCGAGGGCGTCTCCAGGTGAAAAAGCGAATGGATGGTATTCTTTCCCGAAATGATAGGAACAGTGCTCCCTGTTTCCAATTGAGAAACATGCATCAGCTTCAGGTCACCCAGACGGAAATGGGCTGTGATCGATCGCGCCTTCTCGAAGTCATAGGTCGCGTGGATGCTCGAGCCGGCCATGACATGGAATGCACCAGAGAACTCGTGCTGGTGGATGTCCGTCGTCCCGTCGAGCCAGAAGAGAGCCTGAATATAGAACTTCGGGTTGTCGTAGAGGATTAACTCAGGCTGACCGAAGCCCGATGAGCTCTGGAAGGGTTGCTCGTCATTGAGCAGGAACCCATGGATAAGATCCTGAAGGTCGACATTGTTCGAGGGGTTGCTTTTCTCAAGCGCCTTACGGGCGATTTCCGGAAAGAGAGTGAGATCGAAGTTCTCCTTCTTCCACTGCGCGTAAACCGACTCTCCGAGATTCTTAAAAAAGGGGTCCATACGGGAGGACTCTTTCGCAGGTCCATCCCTGCGACAAGAACCATTCCTCCAGCTCAGTCTGCCCGCAGTTCATTGAGAGCAGAGTGGGAGGGGAGCTGGGAGATAGTGACGGAACTCCAATTGATTCGGGAGCTATAGCATTCCCGATCCAAACTAGATTCCATACCCATAACCAGCCCTTTAGCGGTCAAGAGATCAAGAAGGACTACATGGCACTCTGGACAGCTCCAGCTCCTCTGCTGACACCGCGACCTGTGGCGCTGACATCCTGACCGACACCCTTGACGGTGTTGCAACTCGAGAGAGCGCCGACGAGAAGGAAGGCTAGGGCAAGTAAGGTAAGTGTGGTTGTTTTCATAGATTGTGACCATCCCACATCTCTTGACCGACTTCTATTGGTAGAAGTGATTAGCTTTTCAGGATGAGATCCCTAAGCAATTTCACTAGTCGTTTCTAA
>CAIXGT010000114.1 GCA_903919105.1 uncultured Spartobacteria bacterium
AAGACAAGGTAGTCATGCGTGCTGGCGGTAAAGAGATGCTCGACGAAATCGCCCTCCTCGGCATCGGTCTGAGCCTCACGGGTGGTCATTCCGATGACACCCTTGCCACCGCGCTTCTGTGAGCGGTAAGCGCTGACGGCTGTGCGCTTGATGAAGCCCTTATGGGTGACGGTGATGATGCAGCCTTCGTTGGCGATCAAGTCCTCGATGGAGATCTCTCCCTCCTCGGGGACAAGCTCAGTAAGGCGCGGGCCGGCGTGCTTGTCACGGATGGCTTTTAGCTCGGTCTTGATGATTGTAAAGACTCGCTCCTCGCGGGCCAGGATATCGACCAGATCGGCGATCGTCGAGAGAAGCTGCTGGTACTCGGCATTGAGCTTGTCGCGCTCTAGGCCGGTGAGTTGGTAGAGGCGCAACTCGAGGATGGCATCTGCTTGAGGCTCGCTGAAGCAGTATTGTCCCTTGTCATTGAGCCGGGATTCCTGACGAAGCAGGATGCCGAATTTCTCGATCTCTTTCTTGGAGAACTCGATGGCCAGCAAGCGGGTGCGGGCCTCCTCGCGGTTCTGGGAATCGCGGATGATCTTGATGAAGTTATCGAGATTCGCGAGGGCGATGAGGTAGCCCTCAAGCTTCTCGGCACGGGTCTCTGCCTCGCGGAGAAGGAAGCGGGTGCGACGCAGGATGACCTCGCGGCGGTGCTCGATGAAGCAGGCGATGGCCTCCTTGAGCGAAAGGAGCTTCGGACGACCTCGGTCGATGGCCAGCATTGAGATCGAGAAGGAGGACTCGAGCGCAGTGTGCTTGTAGAGGTTGTTGATGACGACCTTTGGAATAGCATCCCGTTTGAGTTCGATGACAACACGGGTGTTCTCGTCAGACTCGTCGCGGATAGCACTGATGTCGGTGATGATCTTCTCGTTCACGAGACCGGCAATACGCTCGACAAGTGTGGCCCGGTTGACGTTGTAGGGAATCTCAGTGATGACGATCTGCTCGCGACCGCCCTTGATCTCCTCGACTCCTGCGCGACCGCGGACCTTCACGGAGCCGCGCCCTGTCTCAAAGTACTGCCTGATACCTCCGACTCCGCAAAGCTGGCATCCCGTCGGGAAGTCGGGCCCCTTGATGTGCTTCATCAACTCGTCGAGTGTGATGTCGGGATTATCGACTTGGGCGCAGACGGCATCGATGGTCTCGCCGAGGTTATGCGGAGGGATATTGGTCGCCATGCCGACAGCGATGCCGGTGCCGCCATTGACGAGAAGGTTCGGGATCGAGGCTGGGAAAACGGTCGGCTCCTCGCGGGTGTCGTCGTAGTTCGGGACGAAATCGACCGTATCGTGATCCATGTCCTCCATGAGGACGGCGCCGAGAGGACGCAGGCGTGCCTCGGTATAGCGCATGGAGGCCGGAGGATCACCCTCGACGGAACCGAAGTTGCCCTGCCCTTCAATGAGGGTTTCGCGCATCGCCCAGGTCTGGGCCATGTGAACAAGCGTAGGATAGATAGCTTGGTCACCATGGGGGTGATAGTTACCCATGGTCTCGCCGACGATCTTGGCGCACTTGAGATGCTTGCGGGTCGGCATGACCCCGAGCTCGCTCATGGCAAACAGGATGCGGCGCTGGGAGGGCTTCAGACCATCGCGAGCATCGGGAAGCGCCCGGGAAATGATGACCGACATGGAGTAGTCGAGGAAGGATCGGGAGATCTCTTCGGCGACATCGATCGGTTCGACTTTTTCGTTCTGGTTATACAAGGTATTGGGCCTAAGGGGCGGTTTGGGATTAAGTTCGCACAATATATAGGAGCGATGCAGTGGGGGGAAAGTACGAAAGTGGAAAAGTCAAAGGTTCCAACTGATAACACTGGGCGTATCGGGGAAACCTTCCCACTTTTTCACCTTTTACTTTTGCACCAACTTTTCGAGCTCCTTAACCCTGTCGTAGAGTTTGTGAAGCTGGGAAATATAGAAGTTTGTCTGCTTGAACTCCTTCATCGGCTTGGCAGGGGCGCCGATCAACATCGAGCCCGCAGGGACGTTCTTGGAGACGCCGGCCTTGGCTCCTAACACGGCCTTGTCGCCGATTTCGATATGCCCGGCGAGGCCGACCTGCCCGGCGAGAGTGACATAGGACCCGATCCGCGTGCTACCCGAGATCCCGACTTGGGAGCAGATGATGGTGTGAGAACCGATCTGCACATTGTGGGCAATCTGTACCAGATTATCGATCTTGCTCCCCTCGCCGATGACGGTGCGTCCGAAGCGGGCGCGGTCGACAGTGGTATTGGCCCCGATCTCGACGTCATCACCGATCTCAACAATGCCGGTCTGGGGAATCTTAATATGGCGTCCCTCCTTGAACTCGTATCCGAATCCACACGATCCGATGACTGCACCCGGTTGAAGAATGACGCGGTTGCCCAGAATGCAACGCTCGCGGATGATCGCTCCGGGATGCAAATGACATCCCTCACCGAGATGCACCTTACTGCCAATGAGGCATCCGGCTCCAATCACAGAACCAGAACCAATCACGGCCAACTCTCCTATCACGACCTGAGGTCCCACAGAAACCCGCTCTCCTAATTTTGCTGAAGAAGAGACGACAGCCGATGGATGGATGCCGGGTTCAGACACCACTTCGGGTGGAGCAAAGGCTGCCACCACGGAGGCAAAGGCTGCGGAGGGATTCTCAACTTTCAGGAGTACCGGTCCGATCTCCTCCCCGAACTCTTGGGAAACAAAAACTGCACTAGCTTTGCAGACGCGGAGTTGGGCTAGGTAACGGGGATTTCCGAAGAACGTGATGTCACTCGGGCGAGCCTCCTGCAAGGAAGCAACACCTGTGATTTCCAACTCGCCCGAACCGGTCGGGGCCTCGAATCCCGCGAGCGCTGCCAATTCCAGCAGTCTCATGGGTGAGTGAGGCGACGCAACGGGGTTGCCGGATTATTTGGCAGCGGCCGCCTTAACCGGGGCGTTCTTGTTCAGTGCTGTGATCACATCCTGACTGAAATCAAGATCATCCCGGGAATAGAGAACAACAGGCACGGCACCAGCGCTCAGTCCGGATTTGTCAAAGACGATGTCATAGCCCTTGGCCTTCACGAGATCGTTCACGGTCTTCATGATGTCGTCGACGATGTCCTTACGCATACGAAGGAACTGGTCCTGAAGAGCCTTCTGCTTGGAGCTGCGATAGTCGGCAATCTCCTTGTCGAGTGCGCGTGCGGCAGCCACCTTGGTCTGCAGATCCTTCTTCTTGGCATCAGCGTCATCTTTGGCCAGGTCGGGTTTCTGGATGTCGGTATTCAGCTGACTGATATCCTTCATGCTGGCCTTGAGGGTTTCCACGCGTCCATTGAGGTCGTCATTAGCTGCCTTCTCGGCATCGGCATACTTGGCCTGAGCATCCTTGGTCTTGTAATACTCGCTGAAGACACGGTTCATGTCGACTGTACCGAACTTGACCTGTGCGTTGGCGAAACCCGCGCCACCAAGAACGAAAAGTGCCGCGAGCAAAGAGATACGGGTGATGAATATCATGATGTGTTGAGTTGAAAATTAAGTTTTAATTATAGCCGACACTAGAAGGTGTAGCCAACATTAAAGTTAAACTGACCGCTACTCTGATTCCAAGAGTCGGTCATAACAGGATAACCCCAATCGACACGAATGGGGCCGATTGGCAACTCAATGCGGGCTCCGATACCAATGTCGCCGTTCAGGCCTCCCGATGTCTGGCCGTCGATGGTAGTTTGGGCGGGACTGACAGACCATGATTCCGCGTTTACAAAACCCCAATCGGTGAAGATGGCTCCACGGAGTCGGGGGATAATGGGGAACGTCAGCTCGGCCGTTCCATAGACCGAGGTGCTGCCGCCGATGGGATTGCCATACTGATCCTTCGGTCCGACTTTACGGAAGGCAAATCCGCGCATGTCGTTTGCACCGCCAAGATAGAGTTCATCGAAGATCGGCGGCGGCGTGGTGCCTCCACCCCAGGTATTCACCATGCCGATAGATCCCTTTGTCAGAAGAATCATGTCCCAAGGCAACGAGAAGTACTTCTTGGCATCCAGACTGATACCGTAATCCTGAACCGTTCCGCCGAGGCCACCACCAGCGACAAAGGCGGTCAGATTCACCGACTGCCCCTTGTGGGTCAAAAAGAGACTGTCACGGTTATCGAAATCAAGCCCGGCCAGAATGCAGCTCTTGGTGTAGGGCGAGCTGTTGGCAGCGTTCTGGATGGTGGAGCCGTAGTTACCCGTCAGGTTGTAAATATTGATGTTCTCAAGGCGGTACTCTCCCCGCAGCGCAGTGAAGGGAGTCAGTGCCTTGCGGGCTTGAAGTGCTCCGCCGAGGTTGGACTGGCTGTAGACAGGACTCAGGAAGGTTGCGGCGTGGTAGTAGAACTCGCCGCCCACGGAGACCTTGTACCCCATGAACCATGGCTCGGTGAGTGACATGGTGAAATCCTGACGCTGCAGACCGTATTGTCCGCGGATACGGAACCGCTGCCCGGCACCGGTGAAGTTGGGCCAGTTGAAGAGGTCGAAGTTGGACTGCTGCATTTCGGCAAATCCAACCAAACTATCGATGGAGCTGAAGCCGGCTCCGAAATTGAAGGATCCGGTCTTTTTCTCATCAACGATGACGTCGAGATCCTTGCGACCTGGAACCAAGGTGTCGACAGGGACTGTGTCGACTTTCGAAAAGTAATTGAGATTCATCAACCGAGTCTTGCTGACGTCGACCAGCGTGGTGTCGAAGATCCCTCCGGGTTGGACGGCCAATTCGCGGCGGATGACTTTGTCCTTGGTCTTCGTATTGCCCTGAACATTGATCAGATTCACGTACGACTGAACTCCTTCATCTATGCGATACGTGAGATCGATCTGTCCTTGTCCAGCAGGTGTGATCTGCGGTTGGGCGACCATGTCGACATAGCCTCGTGAACCGTAGTAATCGCGGATTTTCTTCAGATCAGCACCCATACCATCCGGCGTGTAGAGGGATCCGGTCCTCATCTTGAGGTAGCGCACCAGATCAACAGGAGCCACGATAGTGGCACCGTCGATATCGAGCTTGTTTACCCGGTACTGCGTTCCCTCGGATATGGAAATCACCAGATCGACACCCTTGCCGTTCGGCAGCGGCGTAGTCTGGACATCAGAAACACGCATGTCTGCAAATCCCTTACTCTGGTAGAGTGTGCGAATCGCTTCCTTATCTTCGTCCATCTGAGATGGAGTAAGGCGACCCGCCTTGGTCAGAAAGGAAAGCAGGTTGGCCGTCTTAGTCTTCATAACCTTCATCAGATCCTTTGGAAGTACCGAATCATTTCCGGTGAAGGAGATGCGGCGAATGACGAGCTTCGGCCCTTCGTTGATCAAGAAGGCGACTTTCATCTTCTTGTCGGGAAGCTCCGTGGACTTTGTGTCGACCTTCACGTCGGTGTAATTCTTGTCCTCGTAAAGCTTGAGGATCTTCTGGCGGTCATCGTTGAGCCGCTCGTCGCTGAGGGGTTCTCCGGGCTTGGTTGCGATTTCCTTGCGGATCTTGGAGTTGGGTATGGCATCCGCCCCCTCAATAATCACCTCCCCCACGGTAGCCCGCCCCTGGAGCAGGACGGTCACCCTTAGTCCTCCGGTGATTGGTTCTGCGAAAATACGGGCATTGGAGACCTGTCCCGTGGCATAGAGAGACTTGATATCCTCCTCGACAAGACGGTCATTATAAGGCGCCCCCGGCTTGGTCGCCAGATTGTCCAGGACGCGTTGCTTGCTGAGCGTGGTCGGGCCGACGAACTGGACATTGATCTCCTGAATCAGCGGAGCTTGACCGGGAACTTGGGCATCCAAACGCGCTCCCGGCAAAAAAACCAAAACCGCCGCAACCGCAAGTCGTGCAAACCAGAAAAAACGAAAGGACTTCATGGATCGTTAGTGATCGATTGGGGATAAATTATGGAAAATCAAAGGAGAGAGACACCTAGGTGATGACAAGAGCCCGCCATTAGATGAGGGAGGGGGGTACTATGGTCAAGTCGCTATTTCTCAAATGTCTAAGGAATGGTTAGACGAGTTCTTTTAAAATTCCCGGAATTTCCGCAAAGTTCGTGATGGTGTGGTCCGGAGTGACCTCCGCCTGCTCCTCGGAACCGGGAACCCGGATCCAAATCGAGCGGATGCCCGCGTTCCGGGATCCTGCAATGTCGCGCTCCAGGCTATTGCCGACCATTACAGCCTCGTCGGCTGAAACCCCGAGTTCAGCAAGCAGGCGATGGAAAATTTCGGGCTTGGGCTTTCCAATGCCATGCTCGCCTGAGACTGCGATGGCCTGAAAAAAGGATTCCAGCCCCGAGGCGGCGATCTTCTCGCGCTGAAGATCGGGTGCGCCATTGGTCAGGAGGGCGAGCTTGTAGGAAGTAGCGAGCCCAGCCATCAGCTCCCTAGCACCCGGCAGCAACCGCTGACGGGCTCGGCGGGTGGTAGCAAATTCCAGGGAAAGCATCACGGCGGCATCCTCCGAGGCATTCCTTCCTTGGGCGACGAGTGACTTAGCAAAGACTTCGACACGATAAGCGGTCGCCCAATCCCTCAACGCCGTCAGCTCTGGGGAATCGCCGGCGAAGCCTCCCCAGAGACACTCAAAGGCGCTAATCCCAATCGAGCGACAGAAAGGACGACACTCACCCTTAGCCCAGAGAGAGCGCGCAATCTCCATGGAGTCGGTGGCAAAACGTGTGGGTTCGGCTTCGAAACGAGCAGAGGCCACGGCCGCGACATGGGCAAAGGTTTCGTGGGAGACCGCCTCGTCGACTGCCAGCGTATCATCCAGATCAAAAAGAAGGGCGCGAATTGACATAAGGAGGAATCATTGCCTGCAACAAACATCTTGAACGAGAAAAAAGACCTCTTGGGTTCTTTTTGCCCTTCACTTGATCCGCAGGATTCCTGGCTTTTATTTGGCTGGCATCTATTTCGGGTCGATTTTTCTTCAGCCATCGTCCGAGAATCTTCAGACTTACTCTATGAAATCCTCTACAAAAACCTTTTCCGAATCCCTCGGCGCGCCCTACGTATTTCTCAAAAAACTGCTTAATACCCCCTCCCCCTCGGGTTTCGAAACCAAAGGGCAGAAGGCCTGGGTAGATTATGTGAGCCAGTTTGCCGATTCGGTGGAGATCGATTCCTACGGCAATGCCTACGCAACGCTGAATCCAGCCGCCGGGAAGGGAGATCCTACGATCCTGATCAGTGGCCATGTCGATGAACTGGGGCTGATGGTCTCGCACATCTCGGAGGAAGGGTTTCTCTACTTCAAGGGCATCGGGGGGGTGGATAAAGGACTGATCCGAGGCCAACGCGTCACGGTTCATGGCGCAAGAGGTTCTGTGCCAGGAGTCACCGGACTTCTCGCTATTCATCTTCAAGAGCCCGATGACCGCAATAAGGTTCCCGAAATACACGCCATGCACATCGACATCGGCGCCTCCTCACGGAAAGAGGCTGAGAAACTGGTCTCCATCGGCGATGCCGTTACCTACTCGGCGGAGTTCCAGGAATTGGCGGGAGGACGCTTCGCAGCTCGTGGATGCGACAACAGGATCGGTGCCTGGGCTGCGGCCGAAGGTTTACGTATCGCCTCCCTGAACAAGAAAAAACTCCAGGCGAAGCTTGTGGCTGTTTCTACAATCCAAGAGGAGAACGGTCTCTACGGAGCCTCCATGGCAGGCTACACCGTCCATCCCGATGTAGCTCTCGTGGTTGATGTGACTCATGCCACCGACATTCCCAATTGCTCCAAGACAAAGCACGGGGAGGTCATGATGGGTAAGGGGCCCGTGATCAGTCTTGGAAGCGTGAATCATCCCGTCGTGAACGCACGTCTTCGTAAGGTGGGGGAAAACTCAAAAATCCCACTCCAAGTAGAGGTGAACCCACGGTGGAGTGGCACCGATGCTGACGCGATCTTCAAGCAGAAGGGAGGCATCCCAACAGTCTCTATAGGCGTTCCAAACCGCTACATGCATTCTCCGGTGGAGATGATCCAATATTCGGACCTCAAGCAAACCGCCGAACTCCTTGCCGCCTTTGCCCTTGATTGCAGCAAAGGGGAGCGATTCGGGGTCACGCTATAAAACACCTTTGAAAGGTAGATGTTGAACGGAGGAAAATCCTTGGATCTCAGGCCCGTGATTTTCCCACTTTCATCATTCATCATCCATACTTCATCCTTTTCCAATGACATCCCCCACTCAGTTTAACAAAGGCTGGCGCGTTGCGCTTGCAGGACTCGGTATCAACCTCGCCCTCGGAGTGCTCTACACGTGGAGTATGTTCAAGGGAGCCATTGAAAAGGATTTCGGTTGGAAGGGCTCCCAACTCAACGACCCTTACGCCCTCTGCTGTCTGGTCTTTGCCTTTTCGATGATCCTGGCCGGTAGATGCCAGGATAAGTTCGGCCCCAGGGTTACGGCTACCATCGGCGGTCTACTTGTCGCCGCGGGTTTCGCGCTGATCTCCACTACCAACAACTACGGCATCTGGGTGATAGGCTTCGGTGTGCTCGCGGGCATCGGCATCGGCTTCGGTTACTCCTCGGCCACACCCCCTGCATTGAAATGGTTCCCTCCCTCCAAAACCGGACTCATCGCAGGCATTGTCGTTGCTGGGTTCGGTCTAGCCCCGCTCTATCTTGCTCCGGCTTCCGACTTTCTGCTGCGACACTTCGGGCTTCTCCAATCGATGCTTTTCTTTGGTGTCGTCTTCGCTGTCATCGTCTGCGGCTTGTCCCAACTGCTGGTGAATCCTCCTGCTGGTTACTCTCATGCGGCAAGCCGCAGCACGGGAGGATCGATGGCCTTGCCCTCTCTAGATCTCTCACCCTTACAGATCATCAGAACACCTTCGTTCTGGCTTCTCTGGGTGCTCTACTTCATCGGAGCCGGAGCGGGACTCATGGTCATCAGCAGCATCAGCGGCATGGCCAAAAAGTCCATGGGAGAGTCAGCCTTTATCGCGGTGGCCGTCATGGCGATTGGCAATGCGAGCGGGCGCATCGTGGCAGGAATCCTCTCCGACAAGATCGGAAGACGCTGGACCCTCATGCTTGTCCTACTGATCCAAGCCGTCCTGATGTTTGTTGCAATGCCTATCACCTCCTCTACGGGAGGGGCCAAGTATCTTATCGTGCTGGTGGCCACATTCATCGGCTTCAACTACGGCGCTAATCTCTCGATCTTTCCATCCCTCGCTAAGGACCTCTGGGGACTCAAGAACTTCGGAATAAACTACGGCTGCCTCTTTACCGCATGGGGTGTGGGAGGATTCGCCCTCAGCAGGCTTCAGCAGATGCTCAAGGCAAGCAGTGGAAGCTTTGATTCCAGCTTTATCACAGCCGGATTGCTTCTGATCTTGGGCGCCGGGCTCACCTTCTTAATTAAGCCTTCGGAATCACGCCACTCTTGATCAGTCCTTGCCTATAAGGGGCTTTTCATCCTTACGCCGTCCATAGGCGATCCTGCCGTGGTACATGCTACTGAGACTGGAGACCAGGGAGGAGGCAATCTCCTGAAGCTGGCAAACCGTGACAGGAGCCTCGTCATACTGTCCATCATCGATCCGGTCCTTAAGGAGGTCATGGACGAGGTCGTCCAGTCGCTGAGGAGTGGGTCGCTCCAGACTTCGTGAGGCGCTCTCGGCGGCATCGGCTAGGCCCATGATAACAGCTTCAACGGTCTGAGGCTTGGGGCCGGGATAACGGTAGCTCTCCTCGCTGACTTTCGGAATGTCCTCGGGACGGACATTCATAAGGGAGCCGCCAGCACGGGCATCCTTCTCCTGTTGACACGCACGCTGGTAGAAATACTCCACAACGGTCGTGCCGTGGTGCTGTTTGATCATATCGATCACGCGGCGATTTAGTTTGTTACGAACAGCCAGATCGACGCCCTCCTTGACATGGGAAAGGATGACCAAAGCGCTCATGGTGGGTGTTAATTCATCATGGAGATTCTCTCCGGACGGCATGTTTTCTGTGAAGTACTCAGGCTTCACCAGCTTGCCAATGTCATGGAAGTAGGCGGAAACCCTGCAGAGTGTGGCACTGGCACCAACTTTCTCGGCGCAAGCCTCCGCAAGATTAGCCATCGCAAGCGAGTGATGATAGGTGCCGGGTGCCTCGAGGCTAAGTCTTCGAAGCAGGGGATGATTGAGGTCCGCCATCTCAAGCCAGGAAATCTCTGTCGTGATCCCGAAAAGTTTCTCGATCATCGGAAGGAAACCGCTGACAAAAACTGCAGTAAGAATCCCCGTGCCCACGGCAAGAGCGCTTTCGATGCCAAGACTCCACCAGTCCGTGGAGGTGAGGCTATCCCAAAGGACCGGACCGATCAGGCCGGAAAGGACTGCCAGGATCCAGACGGCGATGCCTGAGTAAAAACCTGCCCTCAGAAGCCTCGAGCGGCGGCGTACCCGAAGGGTGGAAAGAACGGCTACAAGACCCCCAGTGATTGCCAGCAGAAGCAACACGGGGTCTCTTGTGACATGAAGGACCGACCACCAGAGCGCACCAACCAGACATGCCGAAAGTCCGATCTGGGGCCCCATCAGCACGGAAAGAATCAAAGGTGCAAATGCATAGGGAAGCAGCAGCACGACCAGGCGATCATCCAGACGTCCCTCGATTGCCTGGCCTTGCAGAAACACACCAATCCCGACCTGCAACAGGATCACCCCCAGAAAAAGGGCAAGTGAAGAGTTTTTCTTTAGTGCCGAATCACCGCTGACCACCGGTTGGACAACGGCAAGGGAAAGCACAAGGAGAGCGTATAGTAGATGCTTGAGCGGATCGTGCGCATCTCCCGCCAGGCAGAACAGGGCAAGGATTCCTGCTGCCGCAAAGACTATCCCAAAACGAAGTAGACGCCCTTCCTCAAGCATGCCGAACATGGTCTCCCTGCTGGCAAGACGTGACTTCCCGCAACTCATCCCCCGGGCGGCGAGCCTCTGTTTTTTCAGGAAACGAAACATTGGATGATTGATCAAATACGAGTCTCCTGGAGTCCGCGATGCTCCTTATAGGCCGTAATGATGGCCCTAACCAAGGGGTGACGAACGACATCCTTTTCGCCGAAATGATGGAAATTGATTCCCGGAGTGCTTGCCAATGCCCCTATCGCCTCAATCA
>CAIXGT010000115.1 GCA_903919105.1 uncultured Spartobacteria bacterium
AGAACGTTCTGTCTATGCAAAAGTTGTGAGAGACCGTGAGGTGGAGGCGGGGGACGGAATCGAACCGTCGCATGGGGCTTTTGCAGAGCCCGGCCTTACCACTTGGCTACCCCGCCATAAACTACTTTCAGATTAAACACAAATCGGACAGGGCACAATGAGGAGCTTGATCGGTTGGTAATGGAGAGGCTGAGTAGAAGGGGGGGGAGCAGAAGGATGTTTTCCTTAACCGTTTGTAAACGCGAGGGCTCCTAAAGACCCTAACCGAAGCAAATGACTTTTCCTGAGAAGACAAAGCGTGCCGTGCCGGGGTATTGAGAGGGAGGGATCTTCCTCGAGAATTCTGGAGGCCTCTTTGCCAGCCAGAGAAATCAGGTCAGCATCCCGGTAGAGATCGGCAATTCGTAGTGGGGGAAGGCCGCTCTGTGTGGTCCCGAGAATATCACCCGAACCTCGCAGTCGCAGATCCTCCTCTGCGATGACGAATCCATCGGTGCTCTTTTCCAGAATCCGCAACCGTTCCATTGCCTCGGAATTGCCGCTTCCCTCAATGAGAACGCAGGTGGAGGTGTAGGGGCCTCGTCCGATGCGTCCGCGGAGCTGATGAAGTTGAGCGAGGCCGAATCGTTCGGCATTCTCGACAAGCAGGAACGTGGCGTTGGGAATATCGACTCCTACTTCGATGACCGATGTGGTCACTAAGACTTGAGTCTTTCCCAAGCGGAAATCTTCCATGACGGAAGTCTTTTCATCCTTTCCCATACGACCATGGAGCAGCGCACAGTGGTAGGGGGCAACTCGTTTCTGCCATACGGCAACTTCAGCCTCCGCGGCTTTGGCTGTGAGTTTTTCCGATTCCTCAATCAGGGGATAGACGATAAAAGCCTGACGACCTTTCTCCAGTTGCCCTCTGAGATAAGATGTGATCTCGGGGAGTTTTCCGGGGTCACGGGCTGCTGTGCGTAGCGTTCCCCTGCCAGTCGGCAACTCGTTGATGATCGAGAGATCAAGGTCACCATAGAGAGTTTGAGCGAGTGTTCTAGGAATCGGAGTGGCGGTCATCACAAGCACATCGGGGGCTGAGGACAAGGCAGCAAGGTGCGTTCGCTGGAGGACACCGAACTTATGCTGCTCGTCGATCACGACCAATCCGGCACCGGCCAATGTCTTGTCATCATGCAGGAGTGCATGGGTGCCGATCACAGCCGTGGGTCTTTTATCTGTAGCAGGTAAGGGGGAAGATTTGCTCTTCCTGGCCCCGGTCAGTAAGTGCACCGGAATACCGAGGGGAGTAAGCCATGCCAGGAAATTCCTGTAATGTTGCTCGGCTAGGATCTGGGTCGGTGCCATGAGAATGGCGCGATGGCCCGCCTCGAGCGCAAGTAGCATTGCTGAGGCCGCGACCACAGTCTTTCCTGAGCCGACATCACCTTGCAGGAGTCGATGCATCCTGTGGTCCTGAGCCATATCGTTCCGAATTGCCGCCAAGGAACGCTGCTGTGCTTCTGTCATCGTAAAGGGTAGATGCCGAAGGAATGTCTCGAGAAGTTTACCCGCGGGTCTTTTAGCCGCGCCACGGGGTTTGCGGGCCTCGTTGCGCCGGAGGGTGACAAGCGTCTGGACTCCCAGCAGTTCTCGCAGGGCAAGCTCTCTGCGCGATGGTTCGAGATGCTCGGAATCCTCGGGAAAATGAATATCCCGGAGGGCCTTGTCCCAGCGACAGTTTCGCTCTGGAAGAGGGTCACTCCACTTCTCCCAATCGGTCTCTGACAGCACGCGGTGAATCAGCCCCCGGATGACTCGCACACTGATGCCCTCACCTGCTGGGTGGATGGGTACAATCCGGTCGAGATGAATGCTCTGGCGATCCTCATCAGTCACCACCTCAAACTCGGGATGCTCCATGCAGAGGCGCTTCCCGCGAAGGCGGACCTTGCCATAAACAATCACCCGTACGCCGGTCGTGACGGTTTTCTGCACATGGAAGAGGTTGAACCAGCGAAGAATGATTCGCGCCGAGAGTGGGGATCCGGATGTTTCATCGATCTCGGCCTCGAAGCTCCGCATTCGTCCGAAGCGACGGAAGACTGTCTTCCCCACGATGCCGCTCAGGCAGTAAGCCCTCTCGCTCTCCCCATCGGGGAAGTAGTCGAAGCGCTTCCTATCCTCGTGGCGACGGGGATAATGTTCGAGAAGGTCGCGCAGGCTGGTGATACCGAGTTTGCCCAATGCCGTGAGTTGTGGCCTCCTGATCCAGCCGAGCTCCTCAAGCCGGATTTGCGGATCATGGGGAGGAAGCGACACCGACTTCTTCTCCTTCCTGATTCTAGGTTTCCTTTTAAGGACCTTATTGCTTTTTTCCTCAGTAGCATCAACCGGGGAAGTATTCATATGAAACTCAGGAATTCAGGAAAGGAGTGGAAATAAAGTTTGGTAAAAGCTGTTACTATTCTTGATTTCCTGAGTTCCAAATTATTTTTATTCTGTGGATTTGAGAATCGACGTTTATGCGTTACCCGAGGCGCTCCTGATGGCCACGATCTGCACCTGCGCCTCATCGCGTCCCTGCCATGTGTTGCGGTTGACGGTGTAGGCTACATCCCAAGGGGGCCGGGGCAGTTCGTTCAATGAGGCATTGAACCAAATGGCAGCCCGTTTTTTTCCACTGCTGCTGAGTTCCAGTCTCAGGTGCTTCTCTTTGAGGACACGGGGAGTCGAGGAGGGTGTGACTCCTCGGGAAA
>CAIXGT010000116.1 GCA_903919105.1 uncultured Spartobacteria bacterium
AGGGGATGCTCGCTGCCTCGTTCGGCAGATACGGCTAAGGAGAGGAGATCGGTCTCCGTAAAAGGTGTGAGGGGATGGATGCCGGAGAGCTCCGGCCTTCCCTCGGTGAGTGTCCCTGTCTTGTCGAGAGCGAGCAGGGTGGCGACGGAGAGGTTCTGGAGTGATGCCGCATCGCGCACGAGGATCCCGTGTCGTGCTGCCTGACCAATGCCGACCATGAGTGCCATCGGTGTGGCTAGTCCCAGCGCGCAGGGGCAGGCAATGAGGAGGACGGAGACGGCCGATTGCAGACCCATGAACCAGCCGCCGCCGAGTAGGATCCAAATGATCAGCGTGATGGACGAGAGTCCGAGGACAATCGGGACAAAGATAGAGGCGACCTTGTCGGCGAGCTGCTGGACGGGGGCTCGGCTTCTCTGGGCCTGTGCCACAGTGGCGATAATCCCGGAAAGGAGAGTGCCTGCTCCAGCGGAGTCAACCCGGAGGAGGAAGCTGCCTTGGCGATTGAGCGTACCCGCTGAGACCCGTGATCCAGCCTGTTTCTCGACAGGAAGCGGTTCGCCGGTAAGCATCGACTCGTCAATCGAACTCCATCCCTCGGTGATCGTCCCGTCAGCAGGGATCTTTCCTCCCGGAAGGATACGGATCATGTCGCCCGAGTGGAGTGACGAGACAGAAACCTCGTGGTCGCCTCTGGAAGTTACGAGGAGGGCCTTCGGTGGAGTGAGATCGAGCAGTTCGCGAAGCGATGATCCGGCGCGCGCGCGACCCCGCGCTTCCAGCCACTGGCCCAACAGGACAAGGATCATGATCGTCGAGGCGGCCTCAAAGTAGAGACCGTGTGCGGCTCCCCCCAGCAGGAGGGTCGCTACGCTTTGCAGAAACGCTGCCCCCGTTCCGAGGATGATGAGGGAGAACATGTTGAGCTGAGCTCCGGCAAAGGAGCGACACCCCTTGACCCAGATCGGGGCACCGCACCAGAAAACGACAGGAATCGACAGGAGGCACTCCACCCACCCGGATAGTCTCTCCGGGAGGGGGTGCAGGCCTGCCATCGGAGCCATGGCGATCACGAGAAGTGGAAGTCCGAGAAGCGCACCAAGGAGCGTTCGTTTGCCGACCAGTGCTGCGTCATCATCTTCTGCCAATGATGGGATCAGCGGCTCCAGGGGCATTCCGCATTTCGGACAATCACCAGGGCGGTCGGCGAGAACCTGCGGATGCATTGGGCAGGTGTAAAGTGAGTCCTCGGCGGCAGATGATACGGCAGCTATTGCCGTCTTATGGTGATCGTGATGACAGCAGTGGCTCATGAGGTGAGGGGAGATGCGGGAGCAGAGGCTATTAGGCTGTTAGGCTATTGGACTATTAGGTTACTGCAATTGAACCGAAGTGCTTGTGGTGAGCCATTGGAGTGAGAACCAGCATCTTTTTTGGGAGACGATGGACTTTTTACAAAAGCTGAAAACTTCTATCCCCAACAGTCTAACAGACTAAAAGGCTAATGGCCTTATTTACCCTTAGCCTTCCTCCTCAGCTGGCAAAGTTCTCTTCCCTCGCGTCCTTCAAAAGCCTCGTCAGGCGTCCATTCCTCAAGCAGTTCAAAGCTCGGATCAAAGAGCGAAGAAATTTCTTCCCTAGTCGTACCATGAGGGGGGCCTGAGGGTGCCGCCGGATGGAGGTAAAAGATTGCAAAGAAATGACCGCCGGGTTTCAAGACTGCTTCGATAGCTTTTAGATACTCGGCTCGAAGTGTCGGCGGAATAGCACAGAAGCAGGTGTGCTCGAAGACCCAGTCAAACCGGCCATTCCATGACTTGGGTAATTCGAAAAGATTCCCCTGCTCGTAATGCTCGCCGCCTGCGATCGGATAAGAGCGGGAGAGGGTGATTGCTGAGGATGAAAGATCGAGTCCGGTGACTTTAGCGTCATGTGCTGCAAGCGCCCGGACATCGTGGCCCGGTCCTGATCCTGGGACGAGGACCTCTCCTCGGATCGGGTGTCTCGTCAGGAATTTCGTCAGAGCTGGTGCTGCGTATCCTTCGTCCCAAGGTGTATCTCCCGCCTGATAACGGGCTTCCCAATCCACGGGGTCAAACACACGATTACTGCCTGATCCAGCAGGTGCCGAGGGCGATGCCGAGTTGGTATTTGCGTTCATGCTCCCGTATCAGGAATGGCAGATCGACGCGCCGATGCAATCGGAACTCTCCGGAAAGTCTCATAGAGAGCTCTTCCTCGCTACGGCGATCGGCATCGCTGCCGCCGATCCAGCGATCCCTAGGCGTGTATTCCTCGAGCCATGTGAAGGGAGTGGTGAGAAGGAGTTGGCCACCCGGTTTCACCAGACCGGGCAATCGTGAAAGGAAGGCCTCGGGGTCGGGAAGGCGGCAGATCAGATTCGCCGCCAGCACCACATCGTAGGGTCCTATTCCTTCGGGAAGACTTGTGGCATCCTGGACGGAAAAAGAAACCCTACTCCTGTCGATCTCCGGCGGGACGATGGCTTGGAACGGCGCGTTGATGGCTCCTTCCAGAAGGCGCTCTCCGTCATGCCGCCCTTCGGCTTGGAGTTTCTTTGAGGCATTAATGAAAGAGTTGGAGTAGTCGCTGGCCTCAACGCGATGGCAGGAGCGTGCGAGTTCGAAGGCTGAGGCCCCAACGGAACAACCAGCCTCAAAAGCTGTAGCCCCGGGCGAAAGTAGCGAGGTGTCTAATAGCTCACGGACGCATCGGACGGGGAACGGTATCCTCGTGATCGACCGATCAACGGGCAGCGCCTCATGGAACAACTCCTCCGCTCCGCCGTAGTGGAGTAGAAGATACTCTCCCAGGAGTTTCGGCGTCTCGTAGAGCGATGCCACGATCAGGAAACGATCAGTTAGGAAGAGCCTGTCCGGGATCGACCGGAGTGGAGCTTTCCAAGGTCGTGCCAGCCGGGATTTCCAGAGGCTCATGATGCTCCGCTGGTTCGTTAATAATATCCTGCTCGGCTTCTGCTGAATGCGACGCTGCACCTCCCTCGAGAGCTTCGCCAGCATCACCCTGGAGAGTAAGGTCTGCGGCTTCCGTGGTGATCTCTTCCTTGTGAGTGGAGACCGGAGAAGCTTTGGGGGCAGAAGAAGTTTTTGGAGCTTTTGGGGTGGGAGGGATCGGGGGAGCTTTGGGAACAGGGCGCGTGGCGGCCTGAAGATTCCCCATTGCAAAGTCGATGACATGTCCCTGATGGAGGAGCCAGAGCAGATCGGCGCCTAGGGCCTGCTCACGCCGTTTCAAGGTCTCTGCGTCAACAGCCGGAGAGGGAACCCTTTCTTTCCTGATTTCAGCTGTTGGCACAACTTCCAAGGGGATTGGAGCCTCGGTTGTTTCCGGCGATGCCTCTACTTCAGCAATCACCACAACTGTTTCTGCAACTGATTCCACGGGCGTAGTTGTAGCGGCGGCATCCGTATTAATCGTGGCTGAGGGATCTGAGGGAGCCGATGCTGAGGTCTCTGTGCGGAGAGCTAGGAGTGCAGCCCACTGCTTGTCACGGTGCTGATTTGGATGGGCCTCCAGGTAATCGAGGATGGTCCTGAAACTCTCACCGATCGGGGTGGTTTCCCTGTCGAGATAGCGTGGACGGGCCATCGAGACATTGATGATCTTCTTGTGGGACTTGAAGAGCTGAAGGCTGCGGTTGGTCAGCTCCTTTCCGAGCACCTGGGCCAGGACAAGCGGGAAGCGGTCCATCTCTTGGAGATTCTGGAGGAGAAGCTCACGAAGGAGAGGGCTTGATCCGTGAAGTGCGACGGCTCCACTCAGAGTGATGTCACGTCCGAGAGGTTCAATTTCGCGCTCTGCATGGTGCTCGTTGAAATGGGCAGTGATCTGTTCCAGGGTCAGGCCCTCTTCGGACTTGCTCTGGTTGCCATCAAGGGCAGGTGCGGTTTCTTCTTCCTCGGAACTAATTTCTTCGGCAGCTGGTTCTTCAGCCGCAGCAATGGTCTCTGTCACCACTTCTTCGGACGGCGCGGCCTCCTCGGTCTTTTCTTCGGCTGGCGTCTCCGCGGCGCTCTCAGTAGTGCCTTCCACGATCGCTTGCTCTTCAGCTAAAGGAACGATTTCAGTAACTGGTTGGGATGCTGCCAAGGTCTCTTCGATCGCTGGTGAAGCGACTTCTTCCGTGACGGGGATATAGACGGTCTTGGTGGACTGTTCCGCCTTCCACTGCTCGATCAATGCCTCGTCACGCATCATTTTGATACGGGATTTGTAGGCTTCGAAAGGCATGTTCCTGAAGCGCTCCGCATGAAGTGAGATCAGGCGCGAGGTGTACTCGTGATGATTCGGTGGGCCAAGGAGGACGCCGCTCATACCGCATTGGGCAACCACGGAGAAAGCTCCCTTCGGTGGTTCTGAGGTAACGGAGGATTTGCGGTAAAACTTTCCAAGATGTTTGGAGAGGAGGTGAGTGGCCGCCTCCTTGCGGGTTTGCCAGACCGAACCGTCGGCCTTCGCAAGGAAGAGCTGAGGCGTCTCCTCGTTATCAGCCTGCAGTCTCACGCTGTAGCGATCGGAGAGCTGGACGATCAGTCGGGCGAGTTCGAAGAGGGGGTAGGCCTTGACTCGGGAACGGATCTGCTTGGCGATGCCCTCGATAGCCGTGAATTCTGGAACCAGTTGGAGCTTCCATCCTTCGAGGATGGGCTTGGGAGCCGGCTCCGGACGACGGTCACGCTCATCGCGCGGTCCTCTACGATCACCGCGATCTCTGCCGCCAGGGCCTGAGTTTGGACGAGCTCCCCCGGGTCCACGGCCTTGGCCGGTACCTTGTCCAGATCCAGATCCTCCAGGCCCCTCACGACGGCCTTCCGGACGAGGACGGTCAGGACGCGGTCCTCTGTCGGGTCTTGGACTGCGTGCGTCGCGTCCCGGCCCCCTGTCTCTGCCTCGGTCTCCACCGCGTCCTTCGAAGCGCTGTGGGCGGTCCCCCTCATCGAATTGTGCCGCGAGCCGAGCCGAGCTATCAGAGGTCTCGGTTGTCCACGCGG
>CAIXGT010000117.1 GCA_903919105.1 uncultured Spartobacteria bacterium
ATTGACTTTGACCATCTGATCATCCCGGATGAGATCACTAAGGGGGGCGTCATTGCAGGTCTGATCTGCTCGCTGCTGGTGCCGAGTATGATGGGGGCTCTCGTCTGGTGGCAGGGACTTCTACTCTCTTTGCTAGGAGCCACACTTGGCTTTTTCCTGCTCTGGGGTGTCGTGGAGCTGGGAAAACTGGCCTTCGGTCGCCGAAGAATCAGGACAGCAGAACCGACCTTACTCGAGATCACGGGAACTGATGCTGAGCCTCTGTTGATTTTCGGTCAGGAGAGCATCCCTCTGGCCGACCTGTTTTACCGCGAGAAGGACCGGGTGGAGGCCTCCTGTGCATGGTTTGAGATCGACGGGGAACGACTTCAGGTTCAGGAGAAAGAGTCACTGATCATGGATCCGAGCGGCGTAACATATGGCTCACGCTTTTGGGCCTACGAGGGAATCTCCGAGCTCATGCCGCTTCGGGCCGAGGTGAGCGTGATCACATTGCCCCGCGAGGCGATGGGCTTCGGCGACGTGAAATTCCTGGCTTGTATCGGAGCCTTCCTGGGGTGGAAAGGAGTGCTCTTCTCGCTCTTTGCCGGCTCGATTGTCGGGGCCCTGATCGGAGTAGCCATGATGGCCGTTACCCGGGGTCGCTCCGGAGGTCGGATACCCTTCGGTCCCTATCTGGCTCTGGGAGCCCTACTCTGGGTTTTTGTCGGACCCGAGTTCATTGATCTCTACGCAAACTGGGTCACGGGAGGCGGTTTTTTTCTCCTGCTACGCCATCCCTCCCTGTAATCTCAAAACTTCATGTCCCAACACCAGCAGTCGCGCCAGAATCACGAGGGGAAGCCCGCACCATTCCTTTTCAAGTATCTCCCTAAGAGCTGGGGGCCGTTCCGCGAGCTGGTGGGCTATCTGGCTCCCTACAAGCAGCGCATCGCGCTTGGGTTGCTGGCCGGGATTGGATTTGCGGCGGTCAACAGCTCTATGCTTCTGCTGATACGATGGATTGGCGACACGGCTTTCCAGGGGAAATTCAGCCAGGCGGACATGATGAAGGGGGCAACCCTGGGCCAAGGCCCGAAAATCGATGCATTCCTCTGGATGGCCCTGCTGATCCCCGGGGTGATGATCCTGCGCAGCCTGCTCTCCTATGCGAATGTCTACTGCCTGACCTGGGTCAGTTTACGAGCCCTCCGCGACATGCGTCGCCGGGTCTTCGGCCATCTTATGGGCCAATCACTCGATTTCTTTAACAAGTCGCAATCGGGTCGCCTGCTCTCACGCGTCCTAAACGACACGATGGTCGCCCAGCAATCGATGGTCACGATCGTCGGCGATCTGGTGAAGCAGCCTCTGACAGCACTCGGCGCCATCCTCGTCCTGCTGCACATCGACTGGAAGTTTACCCTTTTCTCACTCGTTCTTTTCCCTATTTGCCTGGTGCCGGTGATCGTCTACGGGCGTCGCGTCCGCAAGGCCTCCCGCGCCATGCAGAACGAAGCGGGAGTCATGGCCGTAATCCTGCAGGAATCCTTCGCCGGAGTTCGCATTATCAAGTCTTTTGCCCGTGAGGCCTTCCAGCTGCGTCTTTTTGACAAGTCGAGCGAGGAGCAGTTCCGCTCCAGCATGAAGGCCAGTAAGAGCGGCGCCATCGTCCAGCCGATGATCGAGACGGTCTCCGCCCTCGGTGTCTCGCTGGCCCTCTTCTATGTCTACTTCTCTCACTTGACCATCGGGAGTTTCCTGGCCCTGCTCGGCGGTATGTTCCTGCTCTACGATCCGATCAAGAACATCAGCAAGATCCACGTGACCATCCAGAACTGCCTCGGTGCGGCCACGAGCATCATTGAACTGCTCGCCACAAAGCCGACGATTCATGACTTACCCGAAGCCCGTCCTCTTGGAGCCGTCCGCGGTCATTTGGCCTTCGAGGGAGTGAACTTTTCCTACGGTATTCCCAGTACCGAGGGGGGTATGGCGGAGAATGCCGTGACCGGTCTGAATCTGGTGATTGAGCCGGGGCAGAAAGTCGCCCTGGTCGGGGCCAGCGGCGCCGGGAAGAGCACGATCCTCTCGCTACTGCTACGCTTCTATGATCCTCAGCAGGGGCGCGTCCTGATCGACGGGAATGATTTGTGCGATCTGACTCTCGATTCGTTGCGCGAGCAGATCGGCATCGTCACCCAGGAGAGTTTCCTCTTTCACGATTCGATCTATGAGAATATCCGCTTCGGCAGGCTTGATGCCACAAAGGAAGAGATCGAACATGCCGCACGTCTCGCCTATGCACACGACTTCATCATGGCCCAACCTCACGGCTACGAGACGGTGGTCGGCGACAAGGGATGCCTCCTCTCCGGCGGCCAGCAGCAGCGTCTGGCGATTGCCCGGGCTTTGCTGAAAGCTGCCCCTGTACTCCTGCTTGATGAGGCAACCTCGGCACTCGACTCAGAATCGGAGAAGATGATCCAGTCGGCCCTCGAGAGTCTCTCCGAAGGACGCACGGTGATCGCGATCGCCCACCGACTCTCGACGGTCCTCGGCAGCGACATGATCGTCGTCATGGATCAGGGGCAAATCGTGGCCTCCGGCACCCATGCCGAGTTATTGAACTCCTCCGAGCTTTATTCCAATCTCTACCGCCTCCAGTTCACCCACGCCGCCTGACGAATTACAGCACTCTAATTTCTTAAGCATGAAAATCCAACGCGCCCTCCTCTCCGTCTCCGACAAAACAGGACTCATCGACTTCGCCCGCGGCCTGCATGAGCAGAATGTCGAACTCCTCTCGACCGGAGGCACTGCCAAGGCGATCGCCGCCGCCGGCATTCCGGCCCGGGAGATCTCCGACTACACCGGCTTCCCCGAAATGATGGATGGCCGCGTGAAGACCCTTATTCCGAAGGTCCACGGCGGACTTCTCTTCCTTCGCGACGATCCGAAGCATCAGGCCCAGGCGGCCGAGCACGGTATCCTGCCGATCGATCTGGTCTGCGTGAATCTCTACCCCTTTGAGGAGACCGTGGCCAAGAAGGGCGTGACCCTGGAAGAAGCCATCGAGCAGATCGATATCGGCGGTCCCTCCATGATCCGCAGCGGGTCTAAGAACCACCGCTCCGTCACTGTCGTTGTGGATCCCGATGACTACCCCCGTGTCCTTGAGGCGATGAAGGCCGGCAATGGCGAGACCACGCCCGAGCTGCGGGCCCGCCTTGCGGTGAAGGCCTTCGCCACCACCGGCGCCTACGATCGCGCCATCAGCTCTTATCTCGATAACGAGAGTGCTCCCGGCGAGACTCTATCCCTGGAGTTTCCTCTGGCCGGACGCCTTCGCTACGGCGAGAACCCTCACCAGGAAGCCGAACTCTATGGCAGCTTCTTTGACTATTTCGAGAAGCTCCACGGCAAGGAACTCTCCTTCAATAACATCCTCGATATCACGGCGGCCACCCGCCTGATCAGCGAGTTCGAGAAGCCGACCGTCGCCATCCTGAAGCACACCAATCCCTGCGGTGTCGGCAGTGATGAGAATCTCGCCGAGGCATGGGAGAAGGCCTTTGCGACCGATCGGTCCGCGCCCTTCGGAGGCATCATCATCGTGAACCGCCCGGTCGACGAAGCGCTCGCCCGCGCCATTTCCGAGATCTTCAGCGAGGTGATTATCGCTCCTGAGTTTTCCGTCGATGCCCGCGCCTTGCTGCACAAAAAGAAGAACCTCCGCCTCATGCGTCTGCTCCAGGAAATTCCCGCCACAGATCGCGATATCCGTTCCGTGATCGGCGGCATGCTGGTCCAGGATGCCGATGTCTCCCCGAAAGAGGGCCCTGGAAGCATCGAGCATCATGTTGTCTCCAGCCGTCCGCCTACCAAGGATGAGATCGAGGCTATGGAATTCGGCTGGAAGGTCGTCAAGCATGTGAAGAGCAACGCCATTGTCTATGCCGGCAAGGACCGCACTCTTGGTATTGGTGCCGGGCAGATGTCCCGTGTCGATTCCTCACGGATCGCCGTTTGGAAGGCGGGTGAGGCTGGTCTCTCACTGAAGGGAAGTGTTGTCTGCTCCGATGCCTTCTTCCCGTTCCCTGATGGTCTTATTGCCGCCGCTGAAGCGGGAGCAACCGCCGCCATTCAGCCGGGCGGTTCCGTCCGTGATCCCGAGGTGATCGCCGCCGCCAACGAGCGCGGTGTCTCGATGGTCTTCACCGGCACCCGCCACTTCCGGCACTAAACTCTTTTCTTATCCATGGGAGCGTTGCTCGGCGTCAATATCGACCATGTCGCCACTGTGCGACAGGCTCGCTATGCGAAAAATGCCGGTTCCATCAACGTCGAACCTGGTCCTGTCGAAGCGGCACTAGCCGCCGAGCGGGGAGGGGCTATCGGGATCACGGCCCATCTCCGCCAGGATCGCCGACATGTCATCGACCGCGATATCTTTCGCTTGAAGGAGACGATCGGAACTAAGCTCAACCTCGAGATGGGGAACTCCCCCGAGATCGTGGCGATTGCCCTGAAGGTCCTGCCTGCAGATGTCTGCCTTGTTCCGGAGAGCCGCGAAGAAGTGACCACCGAGGGAGGCCTCGACTGCGTAAAACATCGGACCGCTCTTGAACCAACGCTCAAGGCCATGCGCGACGCTGGCATCCGTGTCAGTCTCTTCATTGATCCCGAGCCAGATCAGATCGCTGCCGCCGCCTCCCTGGGCGCTCCCGTCGTGGAGCTCCACACCGGAGCCTATGCAGAGGCATCTGGTGCAGCCCGTGAGGCTGAGCTAGCACGCCTTATCCAGGCCGCGCGACTAGCCGTGGAAGCCGGTATCCAGGTCAACGCAGGCCATGGTCTCAACTACACCAATGTGCAGCCGATCCTTTTGTTACCAAAGCTCGTAGAGTTGAACATCGGCCACTCGATCGTTTCGCGCGCAATCTTCGTGGGATTAGAACAGGCGACGCGCGAAATGGTTGAGTGCTTGCGCTTTTAGCGCAGAGCTTTGTTGTTGCTTGCTCGCCGTATTCATAGATACGGCTTCGCTCTCACGCCTTGCTCTGCATCTAAAATCCCTGCGCCTCTGCGTGAGATTCTGCTGCGATTGCAACGCCGAGTACCGGGACGCACGGAGTAGCTTTTACGGAGATTTTCTGAACGAGCTGACGCGGTCTTGAGCGGGTGAATATTATTGCAGAATGTGTGCCGATAAGGCATCCTGAATGAAGATGCGTTTTGAATGGGATCCTCACAAAAATGAACTTCTCAAATCCACCCGAGATATTTCTTTCGAGGCCATTGTGGTCCATCTGGGACTTGGGGATCTTTGGAGAATCGCAGATCACCCCGATCAGGCACGCTACCCTGGGCAGAAGCTCTTCTTCGTCATCATTGAGGACTATATCCACATCATTCCCTATGAGGAGCGAGGGGAAGTCATTTGGCTGATCACCATCATTCCCAGCCGTAAGGCTACCCGGGACTATCTAGAGGAAAAAAAAAGATGAAACTGACTAAGGAAGAGCAAGAGATTGAATCACTGTACGAAGCTGGGAAAGTTGTACTGCGCAAGCCCGGGAGGGCGATGCTGAACAAGTTTGCAACCGCTGCGGATAACACCTTCCGAAAGGATCGTCGGATCAATATCCGGCTCTCCGAACACGACATGGTTGGGATCCAGCGTGTGGCAGCCTCCAAGGGGGTTCCCTACCAGACCCTCATCTCGGGCCTGATCCACCAGTTCGTCGAGGGGGATCTGGTTCAGAAGGCCTGAGCCTTTTTCTGTCTTCCGGACTTCTCTCAACCAAGGCGCAGTGAGATTGGATAGAGAGCAAGGCATGCGAGCGCCGCTGTAGTGTACTACAGCAATCGAGGAACAATGCCGCTATCCGCCAACTGTCGCAAGCCCCTACGCAGTCAAGGCTTCCCTCTCATTCCCTAGCGCTCCGACCTTTTCCAAGAAGTCATCGTAGGTTCCGAGATAGGAGGTGACCTTGCCATCGTTCACATGGAGGACCTTGGTGGCCAGCTTCCGGATGAAGTGGACGTCGTGGCTGATAAAGACAAGCGTTCCTTCGTATGCGCTGAGCGCCATGATAAGTGACTCGACTGTGTGGATGTCGAGATGGGTGGTCGGCTCATCCATCAGCAGGAGATTCGGGGGGTCGACCAGGAACTTGACGAGATTCAGGCGTGTCTTCTCACCGCCGCTCAGGACGGGGGTCTTCTTGAAGATATCATCCTTGCGAAAGAGGAAGGAGCCGAGGATGCCGCGAGCGTCGTTCTCTGAGAGCTCTCCGTTGGAGGCCCTGACCTCGTCGAGAATCGACTTGTTCGGATCAAGGGTGGCGGCTCTGTGCTGGCTGAAGTAGCCGATCTTCGCATTTGGTCCCTCGATCCGCTTTCCTTTCTGGAACTCGAGTGCACCGGCCAAGATCTTGAGTAGGGTCGACTTGCCGGCGCCATTGGGTCCAACCAGAACAGTGCGCTCCATTCCCTCGATCGTGAGGTCGAGGCCCGAGTAGACCTTCCGCTCACCTTGAGAAGTGGGATAGGCCATGTGGATCTCCTCGAGGATGACGGCTCGTTGGCCACCGCGCGGAGGCTGGGGGATCTGGAAGCGGAACGGCTTGCGGGGAGGAAGCGGCTTCTCGATCAGCTCCAGTCGCTCGATCTGCTTCAGCTTGCTCATGGCCTGAGAGGCCTTGGAGGCGACCTGTCGGAAGCGGTCATAGAACTCGCGCAGGTCGGTGATCTCCTTCTGCTGGTTCTTGTAGGCAGCATTATGCCGCTCGTAGCGGGAATCACGCTCCTCGAGGAAGGCGCTGTAGTTCCCGGAGTAGGAGTGCAGGCGGCACTCGGCGATCTCATAAACCGTCTGGATGATCTCATCCATGAATTGCCTGTCGTGAGAGATCAGAAGCACGGCGCCCGGATAGGTCTTCAGATAATTCTGGAGCCAGAGCAAGGAGACAAGATCGAGATGGTTGGTCGGCTCATCCAGCAAAAGCAGGTCGGGCTCCATGACCAGAAGGCGTGCCAGATGGGCGCGCATGACCCAGCCGCCGCTCAATTCCTTGGCCTTCCGCTCAAAATCCTCCTGCTGGTAGCCCAGGCCCCCAAGGATCTTCTTGGCCTTAGCCTCGACCTTGGGGTCGCTGAGAGCGGCGTGCTTGGAGGAGGCTTCGCTGTACTCCGGGGTATCGACAGTGCCGGCCTCCTCAAGTTCCTTGAGGCGTTTTTCCAGAGCCGGAATCTCTCCGGCCCGACCGGTGGCGACATCGAGGACGGTCTCATCTCCCGTGGCCTCACCCTCCTGGGCGAGATGGCCGATCATGGTCCACTCATCCCGCTCGATCGTGCCCGAATCAGCCTCATCTTTTTTTAGAAGCAGGGAGAAGAGAGTCGATTTGCCGGCTCCATTGGGGCCGACCAAGGCGACGCGCTCTCCGTAGTTGACCTGCATATCTGCCTCCTCGAAGAGAGTACGCCCACCAATGGTTTTTTTGAGTTTTTTGATCGTGAGCATGGAATTAGGTAATCGGGAATGGGTGATGGGTAATTGGGATTCTAATTTGGAAAAGATGTGGAATGGATTTGGAACCTTATAGCCTAACAGTCTTCAGTCTAACCCCCTAAAAAGCTTCAACCTCCCGCAGCGATTCGAGCACTGCAGAAGTCACCATCTGGACAGTGATCTCTTTCATGCAGCGGAAGTCGATTGGGCATTCCCTGAGATAGCAGGGGCTGCATTCGACCTTGCGTCTGATGATCCGGTGAGGCGGTTTGGTGATGCTGCCGAGATGGCCCGGGCCGGTGAGGGCAGGTTCGGTCGAGCCGAAGATCGCGACGACCGGCAGACCTAGAAGGTCCGCGAGATGCATGGTGCCGGTATCATTGGTCAGGAGTAGGGTGCAGCCCTTGAGCTCGTCGATGAGTTCCGGGAGCGTGGTTCTGCCGCAGAGGTTCTCCACCTTTTCGGGAAAATTGCGTGAGAGAACCTCTCCGAGATCCGCTTCCTTGGCCGTGCCGACGATAACCCAGGTGAGGTCATGATCCTTCGATATCTCCTCCATGACTGATCGGTAGCGCTCGATCGGCCAGCGCTTGGCCGGTCCGTATTCTGCACCGGGACAGAGTGCGATGCGGATAGGGCCCTGAGGAGACGGATGGGGGGGGCGTGCTGTCGGTTCCGGGCCTCCGAGGTGGCGAACGCTGGCGAGCAACTCACTGGCCTGATGGAGCGTCGGATGAAGTTGCCGGTTGGGAGGGAAGGTCTGGTTCAGCAGACGCTTGCCTCGGTGGATCTCCCTGCCGACCCGGCGCTGGATGCCGGCCAGCCAGACCTCCAGGGCACTACGTAGGGAATTCGGCAGCAGGATCGCCACATCGAAGGGGCCGGCTGACTTGATCAGCTTGGCAACCTGCCAGGGGGAGGCGTTCGGCGGGGTAGAGAGGATCGCATCGACTTCGGGAATCTCCTTCCAGAGTGGCATGAGTTTCTCAGGTGAGAGGATCGTGAGTCGGAGGTCGGGGCGTCCCTCCTTGATCGCGCGGATCGCCGGAACAGCCATGCAGGCGTCGCCGAGCCAGTTCGGTGAGCGGAGCAGAATCTTGAAGGGCTGGAGATCGGAGGGCTTGATCTCGGGAGGCAGATAGATTCCGCGCTTCACTCCGCTGAGCAGGAAGTTCGGGTGGGGGGTTTTCCAGCGGTTGTGAACCCAGAACCAGTCGGAGGGGGAGCGCCGGATCTCCTGCTCGAGAAGCATATTGAGCTTCATCGTGATCTCCTCCACGGTGAGACCCTCGGTCGGAATCGGATCGCTGGTATGGAGAACCCATCGGGCCAAGCCCACTGTTCGGACCGTTGCCTGAACAAGCAGTGAGTCGGTGCGCTGCGCTAGGCTTGCCGCCAGGGGTGATGTGGAGGCGAGCTTACCAAAGAGGGGCATCCAGATCCCGGCATTCCCCGCGTGCTGATCGGTCAGGACGCCGACAGCACCTCCCTCCTTAAGCATCGTCACGGCAGCCTGCATCTCTTTTTTGCGGTCGAAGGTGACAACCCCGCGGCTGCGGCGATCGCCGTTAACCAGATCATCCATGAGGGGGTTGCGGAGCGCCTGATAGATACAGCCCGCCGGGCGGGGTTTGATGGATTCCCCGATCTGGGCGCTGATCTCCCAGTTGCCCGAATGGCTGAGAGCGATTACGGTGCCTTGCTGGCCGGCCTTTTTCCCGATGACCCAGTCGATCCAGTTCTCTTCCTTCTCCATGCTGAGTCGGGAGCGGAGCTGCTTCATGCTCATGGCCGGAATCTTGACCGAGCAGACGATATTGGCCCCGAGATTGAGAAAATGAGTCAGGGTGATCCGGGAGGCTTCCCGATCGGTCAGCGAGGGACCGAAGGCGATCTGGAGATTCTGTTTGGAGAGACGGCGGTAGCTGGGCAGAATCATCCACACCAGAAGTCCGATAGCTTGTCCCAGAACGAAACAAAGCGCGATGGGGAGCAGTCGGATCAGGGTGACAACCGATAAAGCGAGCAGATACAGAAGACGATCCATGATCAAACTCGAAGGCGACAACACTACCGGGGCCCCTGCGGCTTCGGAAGGCAAAGCCCCCGTTAGCGCGGCGATCTTCCTTCCCGGAACGACAATCGGCATCCTGGGCAGCGGCCAGCTGGGCCGGATGTCAGCCATGGC
>CAIXGT010000118.1 GCA_903919105.1 uncultured Spartobacteria bacterium
ATCTCACCAGCGGCCAATGGGTTTCGCGCAAGTGGTGGGAGTTCCGCTTGGAGCCCTCCTCCGCAGAGCCTACGGATGCCCAATGTAATAGTTGGGCCGAGGAGTTGCTCGAGAAGCTGGATGGGGCCGTCAAGCGGCGCCTGATGGCCGATGTCCCGCTCGGGGTTTTTCTTAGCGGAGGGATTGATTCCTCAGCGATTGCGGCTCTTGCCGTCCGACATCTTCCGGCGGGGAGACTACGTACCTTCAGTGTCGGGTTCACTGATCCGAGTTTTGACGAGCTTCCCCATGCGAGAGAGGCTGCCGCTTTCATAGGATCTGTTCATGAATCCGAGATTCTCGATCTTTCACGTGCACGTGAACTGATCCCAGGACTTCTGGCCAGGCTCGATGAGCCGATGGGGGACGGGTCGCTGCTGCCGACTTGGCTCCTCTGCGGATTCACCCGGAGGCACGTCACCGTGGCTCTCGGTGGAGATGGAGGCGATGAGCTCTTTGCCGGCTATGATCCCTTCAAGGCCCTCCATGCGGCTGACCTCTACTCACGCCTGGTGCCTCGGGCCATACATCCGGCGATCCGCATGCTGGCCACGCGTTTGCCGGTCTCGTACTCCAATATCAGCCTCGATTTCAAGATCAAGCGGATGCTCCGCGGACTCTCCTATGACGAGAGGCTCCGCCTGCCCGTCTGGATGGGCCCCCTAGAGCCAAGGCAAATCGACGAGTACTTCGGAGACCACACGCCACCCGAGGAGCTCTTCAGCGAGGCCATCGAGGCATGGGAATCGGCGGGAGTAAATGCCTCCCCTGTGGACAGGGCCTCGCAATTCTTCACCCGTCTCTATTTGCAGGATGACATTCTCGCTAAGGTGGACCGAGCCAGCATGCTCCACGGGCTCGAGGCCCGTTCTCCGTTTCTAGATCTCGAGGTTGTTGATTTCGCCCGTAAGCTCCCTCACACGGTAAAGCTGCGCGGTGGGACGACCAAGTGGATCCTCAAGAAGGCTCTGGAGCCTGTTCTTCCAGCCTCGATTCTTTACCGGAAAAAGAAAGGATTCGGCACGCCCCTCGGGCAGTGGTTCCGCGAGGGGGCAGTGGCACCTGAGATTCCCGGAGGGATAGCCGGAAATTTTGTGGAGAGGGCTTTGCTCTCGCACCAGAAGGGTCGCTGCGATGAGAGGCTCTTCCTCTGGTGCCAGCATGTCCTCGGGGAATGGAGGAAAGGTGTCGCGTCCCGATGAGAATCCTGATCCTCAACTACGAGCACCCTCCCATCGGAGGCGGAGGTGGACGACTAGCGGCAAAAGTCGGCGCGGGATTGGTCTCACGAGGGCATCAAGTCCGGGTGCTTACCAGTGGGATGCCCCATCTACCCGTGGAGTCCGTCGAGCAGGGGATGGAAGTCCGTCGGCTCAGAGCCTTTCGCAATCGTGAAGATAGATGCGGTGTGCCGGAGATGGCTGCTTGGGTCGCGGCGGCGATTCCCGCCGGCATATCCGAAGTACGCCGATGGAAGCCCGATGTGATTCATGCCCATTTCGCCGTTCCGACAGGTGCGGTTGCGTGGGTAGTCAGCAAGTTCACCGGCGTTCCCTATGTACTCACGGCTCATCTTGGGGATGTGCCGGGAGGGGTGCCTGAGCAGACAGGTAGGCTCTTTCGCTGGATTCAGCCCTTCACTGTCCCGATCTGGAAAGATGCGGCAGCGACCAATGCTGTGAGCAGTTTCGTCGCTGACCTTGCGAAGAAGGCTTATGGGCTCTTACCTCAGGTGATCCTGAACGGGATGGAGATTCCACCTCAACCTACGTTGGAGGCCCATGAACCAATACGGCTCCTTATGGTGGGTAGGATGAGCGTTCAGAAGAATCCGCTGACAGCTATACGGGCGCTCGGATTGCTTAAGGATCTTAACTGGCGCTGCACGATGATCGGGGATGGTCCGTTACTTCCGGAAGTGAAGTCAGAGGCTGTTTACTTGGGTGTTTCTGATAAGATTGATTTTCCGGGATGGGCCACCGCCACAGAGGTGAGTGAGGCGATGAAGGGATCAGATATTCTGCTAATCCCATCCCTCTCTGAGGGTTTGCCTATGGTGGCTGTTGAAGCCCTGGCTCACGCACTTGCCATCGTCGGTAGCCGGATCGGCGGCCTTGCCGATGTTGCTCATGAGACCGGAGAGCATGCGAATGCACGGCTCTTTGAGCTGGCCCAAGGCGCGGAAGGATTTGCCGCTGCCTTAAAATCCTTTCTGCTCAACCCCATCGCATTGAGGGAGGCACGGGTTGCCTCGCTGGCCTTGGCGAGTGGGTTTGATCTGAAGCACTCGCTCGATCAGTACGAGCAGCTTTTGATCAGCGCGGTTCCTTAAGAGGCTGAAGTGATTCCTGATTGAGGGTATAAATTTCCACCTCATCGTCCGAGGCTACTAAGGTGCAATGATCCTTGATGTAGGCATAGGTCTTGGATGCCCAATTTTGAAAGCGGGA
>CAIXGT010000119.1 GCA_903919105.1 uncultured Spartobacteria bacterium
AGCAAGACGAAGTCCCGAAGAGTAGAAGAGCTCAAGGATCGCCGCGTCACGAGCTGCCATCCATTCGGGGGCCTGCTTAGATTTCAAACCCTCGGCAGGCTTTTCCATGAGGGTCATCACCTGGGGGATGGTGAGAAATTGCGGAAGCTTTTTCTCCAATTTCGGAAGCGAGACCAGCTTCAGGACATTCGCTGCGATGATGTTCCGGTCACTGAGATGATTGAAAAAGCTGCGTAGTGCCGCAAAAGAGAGCCTGATCGTGGCGCGGGAACGGTCCCGCTTCATCAGGTCTAAGAGATAGGCTCTGAAGTCGTCCGCCGTTGCATCTGTCCATGCCAAGGAGGGGCGGAAGGCCCGGAACTGCGTGAGTGCCTGTCGGTAGGATCGGAGTGTCTGGGGAGAGTAGTTCTTCCCGTTACCCAGATAGTCGAGGAACTCTTCGGAGAGGGGGTCTGCCTCTTCCGGAGCATGGAGGGGCTCCTTAATTGTCTGACGATCGGTCATTCAGGAAGAAGTATAGATCGGAATGGGGTGATGTGGAAGAGGCCAAAGGGTATGGGTAATTGGGAATAGGTGATCGGGAGGAGTTGATCAGGGCAGCAAGATTGAGAATGATGCATCTGATTCCCCAAGTTCCTTTCTGCCAAATCTCATGCCCGATTACCAATACCCCATCCCCGATTCCCGATTGACCATCGGTTTCCTGCGTCGGGGATATTCCCCGACCGGAGGAGTTGAGGCGTATCTCAAGGGATTGGCTGATGGCTTGAGGAATGAGGGGCATCGCGTCGTGCTGATAGGAACCTCAGAATGGCCCGAGAGCGAATGGCCAGGCGGAGAAATCCTCCGGTGCAAAGGGGCAACTCTGTCGGAGTATAGCGCCGAAGTGACTAGGCAAAAAACGAGATCTGATATTCGCTTTGATCTGATTCTCTCAGTAGAGAAGGTTCCCGGATGCGATCTCTACCGTACTGACGAGGGGCTGCATAGGGCATGGCTTTCCCAGCGTTCCCGCTACATTTCGCCTTGGGCAAGGTTGTTTCAACGGATCAGCCCCAAGCACCGCGAGAAACTACTCCTTGAGAAGCAGCTCTTTACTCCTGGTTCCACCCAACGTGTCATCTCCCTCTCGCATAAGATCAGCGGAGAGATCAGGGATCTCTATGGCTATCCGGAGAAGCAAATCAGTCTGATACGGAATGGTGTGCCCACCCGCACTGCAACAACTTCTGAGGAACGCGCTTATGCCCGCAAAGAACTTGGCATTCCGGCTGATGAAAAAATCGCTCTCTTTGTCGGGACAGGATGGGAGCGGAAGGGGCTTCGATTTGCCATCAGGGCGGTGGAGGGACTGAATGATCCAAGGGTGAAGCTCCTAGTCGCGGGCTCTGGATCTCAAAAGCGTTACGCCTCGCCCTCGGTTCGCTTTCTCGGCGGAGTTCGAGAGATGAAGATGGTCTATGATGCCGCGGATCTCTTCCTCTTCCCCACGCTGTTTGATCCCTTCCCGCTGGCCACTCTCGAGGCCTTGAGCGCGGGTCTTCCGGTGATCACCACGGCGGCCAATGGAGTTTCGGAAATCATGACTCCGGGAGTGCATGGAGAGGTGATTGCCGAGCCCTCCGATAGTTCAGCGCTCATCACCGCCCTGCGAAAGTGGCTAGGTATCCTAAGTGACCCGGTTCAGGGGGATCAAGCGCGCGCCGCCTGCGCCGCTCTCACCTCCGAGTTCACGCTAGAACGAAACTTGAAGGAGACTCTTGCCGTCATCCGCGAGGTGATCGCGGAACGGGAGTGACTTGTCAGGAAATTCGCTGGACCGAGACCTCGACGACCATCTTGCGCGTACCCTTCCCACGGAAGGTGCCTCCGACGGGTCGGATGTCACCATAGTCACGTCCCACCGCCAGCTTCACATAGCGGGTATCGGCCTCTCGCCGATGGGTGGGATCGTAGCCCTTCCAGCCGTAGCCGGGGATGAAGACCTCGAGCCACGCATGGCTCGCCTCGATCTCTCCCGGTAGTTTGTGTTGGTTCAGGAAGTAGCCGCTGACATAGCGGGCCGGGATGCCATGTGTACGCAGGAGCCCTAACATCAGGTGAGCAAAGTCCTGGCAGACACCCTGCTTCTTCTTGATCACCTCGGTTGCGCGGGTGTTCACGTTGGTGGAAAGCGGGGTGTACTTGTAGTTGCGGTGGATATATTCGCCGATCGCCGCGGTGTCATTCCAGACATTGCTGACTCCAGCGGGCAGTGCGTCAACGGCCTCCCTCCAGACATCGGCCTCAAGAGAGACAAATTCCGAGGCATGCAGGAAGTCGAAATGCTGTTCCTTCACCGAAGGGGCTTCCAGGCTCTTTAATCCCGCCTCAGGAACAGGGCCCCGCGTCTCGGGGATGGTCTGAACCTCCGATTCCGCCAGAACCTCGAGTGATTCATGGGGCTGGGGGACATCGAAGTAATGAACGCAGTTGGCGTAGAAGTCGGGATAGTCGCGCACGGAGGAAGCCGGATCGATCTTGAATTGGAAATCCTTACAATGCTGAAGCGTGTCGGTGATCGGCTGCAAGCGCGCCTCGTTGAAGCTATCCTGCACCGCCCCCTCGTAGGTGTAACGGGTGAGATGGGAGATCGAGAGAAGGATCGGCTCCGTCCATGGAACCTTTGCTACTTTGACTTCCGGCGTTGGGGAAGATTGGGGAGTCATTGCTGTTGCTGCATCTGCTGCTGGTGAAGAAGGATCTCCGCCTGCGTGTCCACGGGCGGATGGTGCATGTATTCCCGGTAGATGTGGTCGTCGAGTTGGTCGAGCGTGGTCTGGACGAGTTGGAGGAACTGATGAAGACCTGTATCAAGGATCTCCTCGATGGTCATGAAGTTCATATCTGAAAGGAGCTTTCCGAATGCCCGTTCTTCCGGGCTCTTGTATTCGCGGCGTTCCTTCCCACTCAGGCGGTGCAGATCCTCGTCGAGGTGCTGCATGCAGGCGCGGATCGAGCGGGGGAAGGTGGGTGAGAAGATCAGGAACTCTGCCACCTTCTTCGGAAGGATGTCCTCGACGTGGAAACGGCGGTAGGCCTCGAGTGCGCTTGCCGAGCGCAGGATCGCCTGCCACTGGGCCGCATCCACAGCGCCTCCCACATCCGCCACGCTTGGGAGCAGGATATGGTATTTAAGATCGAGGATGCGCGAGGTCTTGTCGGCGCGCTCAAGGAACTTGCCAAGATTGATGAACTCGTACCCCTCGTTGCGGGTGAAGGTCGATCCCGTAAGTCCCTGGAAGAGGTGGGAGTATTTCTTGATCTGCTCGTAAAATTCATGGGCTCCTGTCTGCCAGACCTCGCGGGCGTTACTCGACTTAAGGAAAAGATAGCACTCGTTGAGCGTCTCGAACATCTCTAGCGAGATCTGATCACGGACCTGACGCGCATTCTCGCGCGCAGAGAAAAGACAGGAGATGATAGAATTCGGATTTTCCTCCCTGAAAGTCAGGAACTCAGTGACGCTTTCGCTATCAGCTTTCTCGTAGAGCTGGAAGAAGGTCTTTTCATTGCCGGCCGAGCAGAGGATGGGGAGCCAGTGCTTCTCGAGCTGATCATCATCGAAGTCCGCAAAATCCAGCATCAGCTGGAGATTCACGTCGAGCAGCCGGGCGACATTCTCCGAGCGCTCGATATAGCGGCTCATCCAGTAGAGGGAATTGGCCACGCGGGAGAGCATGACAAGGCTGTCACGACGGTTCGAAATCGGCTTCTGGGCCGTGGGGATAAGAGGTTCGCTCATGCGGAAAAGAATTAGCTGGAAAGGATTTTTTAATTAGGAATCACCATGGAGCACCCAAGTATCCTTGGAGCCACCGCCCTGCGAGGAATTCACGACCAGCGAGCCCTTGCGGAGCGCCACGCGGGTGAGGCCCCCGGGAGTGACGGTGATCTTTTCCCCATAGAGGATGTAAGGACGCAAATCGACATGGCGCCCTTCGAATCTGCCCCCCGTCTCGGTGTTGCACCAGGTGGGGTGACGCGAGAGAGAGATCGGGTGTTGGGCAATGAAGTTTCGTGGATTGGACAGGATCTGCTCACGGAAGCTCTCGATCTCCTCCTTGCTAGCCCAGGGGCCCATGAGCATGCCGTAGCCGCCCGCCTCATTGGCTGACTTGACCACGAGCTTCCCAAGGTTCTCCAGGATGAAGCCACGATCCTGCGGCTCGCTTGCCAAGAAAGTGTCGACATTCGGCAGGATCGGCTCCTCGCCGAGGTAATACTTGATAATTTTCGGAACGAAGTAGTAGACCACTTTGTCATCGGCCACACCGGTTCCGATGCTGTTCGCAAGGCTGACATTGCCTGAGCGGTAGGCATGGACGAGGCCGGGAACTCCCAAGAGAGAGTCGGGTCTGAAGACCGTGGGATCGAGGAAGTCGTCGTCGATCCTACGGTAGATAACGTCGACTGGGACGAGTCCCGAGGTCGTGCGCATGTAGACGCGTGCATCCCGGACTACCAGATCGCGTCCCTCGACGATGGGAATGCCCATCTGGCGAGCCAGGAAGGCATGCTCGAAGTAAGCACTGTTGAAGACTCCCGGTGTCATCAGGACGACGTTCGGCTGTGCACTGCCGAGCGATGGAGGAGAAACGTACTGGAGGACCTTGCGTAGATCGGCTGCGTAATTGTCGACCGGTTGCACGCGGGCGTTACGATAGAGATCGGGGAATGCACGCTTGAGAGCCGCACGATTCTCGAGCATGTAACTGGCACCCGAGGGGCAGCGGAGGTTGTCCTCGAGAACGAGGTAGTTTCCGTCACGATCGCGGATCAGATCGGTGCCGCAGACATGGACATAGATATCTTTCGGAACATTGAATCCCATGAATTCACGGCGGAAATGCTTTGCCCCCAGGATGTAGTGAGGAGGAATGATCCGGTCCTTCAGGATCTTCTGGTCGTGATAGATGTCGTGCAGGAAGAGATTGAGAGCGGTGATCCTCTGGATCAGCCCCTTCTCGATCCGCTGCCACTCGGTATCGGGGATGACCCGGGGTACGAGATCGAATGGAAAAATCCGCTCAGTTCCTTGATCGTCGTTGTAGACCGTGAAAGTGACTCCTCCGCGCATGAAGGCCAGATCGACTGCCGTCTGCTTGCGCCGATGCTCGCCGCTATCCAGTAACTGGAGTCGATCGGCCACACGTTGGTAATGGGACCTGACACCATCGCCCTTCTCCGTGAACATTTCGTCAAAAAAGTCTTCCGTTTCGTAGTTGTCCAGCAGCATGGGAAAGTTTGTTAAGGTTAATGCCTGATGATGGTGATGGAAGTGAGTTCCGAGTTCTTCAAGAGAAGAGGGAATGAATAAGAGAAGCAACTAACGGGCCAAGAAAAGGGGATAATCTTAGAATTATTATTGCTGAAGCAAACCACTGATTTTTAGCTGGTAATCATCGCGGGCATTGAGTGCCTGAAGACATCCCTTGCGGTCGATCAGCCAGAGCGTGGGGATGGTGTTGATCCCGAGGCGACGGGCGATTGTATTATCCCATCCTTTGCCGTCAAAGTAAGTGGGCCAGGTGACATTCAAGGACTGCATCGCCGAGCGGAGATCGGCGCGATCCCGGCCGAGGCTTATGGTCACGACTTTCAGTGACGGAACTTCGGACGCATACCGTGAGAAATACTGCATCCAGACCAGAGAAGGGGCTGATTCCGCAGACCAGAAAATCAGGGCGACAACGTGTCCTTTTTCCTTGGAGAGATCAAATGTTTCCCCCTCCATTGTGGTGAAGCGGAGATCTACCGGCTTCCCAAGTTGGTCGAGTCGTTTTCTGTCGTCCTGAAGACGCCATGTGAGGCTCTCCTCCCTGCTCAGTGTTAGAGCTTGCTCGATGAGCTTGGCTTTCACTTCCGGATGGTTGTCGCAGAGTGCGGCTGCCTCTGCCAGAAGGCGTGGTGCCCGTCGATCCTGAGGAAATTCCGATGCAAAAAGGCGGGCGTAGCTGGTGGCGTTCTCGCGCCGCTGGTCGGCTGTGTCACCCAGATTCTGCCACTGGAGGGAAAGACGGCGAAACATCGTCTCGGCACGTTGGGAATCATCGGGGGCTTGCTTTTCAAGAGTCTTCAGCTTCTCGAGTGCTTCGGTGACTGCGGCAGGGTTACCGTCCAACGACGCAAACTTCGCTTGTGCCACGGCGAGTCGCACCTTGGATTCGTAGGCATGGGGGTCCTTGGGAGATGCTTTGATCTCCTTGGACTCCTTGAGGAAGGCATCATTAGCGGCGATCTGCGCCTCGAAGTGTGCCTTCATAGCCAACTTCGCCTTCCTAGGATCGGGTGAGAGGCGTGTCACTGGTTGGTCGAGATCGGTCACGTGAGACCAATCAGCGTGCAAGGTTCCAATTTGTAGAATGGGTAGA
>CAIXGT010000120.1 GCA_903919105.1 uncultured Spartobacteria bacterium
ACCTGAACAGCCTTGCTGGCGGGGTCGACTTTTTCGATCGCAGGTATAGCAAATGCTGCCGTCTTCCCGGAACCCGTCTGGGACTGTCCCACCAGATCTCCTCCCTCCATCAGCACTGGGATAGCAGCTGACTGGATCGGCGTGGCCTCCTCAAAGCCAAGCTGGGCGACTGCCTTGAGGATTTCAGGTGAGAGCCCAAGGCTGTCCAAGCGGTGTTTTTCCATAAGGCAGGGACTCTACGCACTAAAGAAGCCCACGTCACCAAGGAACGGACGGGAGAGAAGGATGAATTATGAGTGATGAAGTATGAAGGTCACGGCAATCACGCCTTTTTCACTCACCAATTCATCCCTCATACTTCATCATTCATACTTTCCCTTGTTCCACACGCAGCCCCCCTCTGTCATGACTATCTAGTGAGCATGGAGATTCCAGAACAGTATGATGGCATCGTGATTGGAGGTGGTGGAGGTGGCATGTTCTGCGCCTTCACGGCGGCGAATCGTGGAAAGAAGGTTCTCCTATTGGAACACAACGAACGGCTTGGAAAGAAGATCGAGATCTCCGGAGGGGGGCGGTGTAACTTCACCAATATCAACGCCTCCGCGGAGAACTACCTCTCAGGGAACCCCGACTTCTGCAAATCGGCACTCGCACGCTACACCCCCTGGGACTTCATCGGGCTCGTGGAAAAGCATGGCATCGCCTACCATGAAAAAAAACTGGGACAACAGTTCTGCGACGGCAGCTCACGTCAGATCATCGGAATGCTGGAGAGCGAATGTCGCGAAGCCGGAGTCCGGGTCCTCTCCCACTGCGACGTGCGGGAGGTGGAGAAAGGAGACAAGTTCGTCATTCACACATCCCGGGGAACTTTTCAATCCGATGCCTTGGTCGTGGCCACGGGAGGGCTCTCCTTTCCCAAGCTCGGCGCGAGCAATCTCGGCTATCGGATCGCCCGAAAGTTCGGAATCGGAGTAACGAAACTCCGTCCGGGGCTTGTTCCCCTCACCTTCCAATCTACGGAAAAAAGCTTTTACGAACCCCTTGCCGGGGTTGCTCTCCCGGTGCGAATCACAGCCGGAAGCCGTCGATTTGAGGAGGCCATGCTCTTCACCCATCGGGGACTTAGCGGCCCGGCAGCTCTCCAGATCTCCTCTTATTGGGATGGAATTTCCTCTCTCGCGATCGACCTTCTCCCTGAGAAGGCAGATTCGGAGGCCTTCGCGGCAACAACCCGCAGCGGCACGACGGCATTGCAGAACCTTTCTAAGATCTGGCCCAGGCGCTTTGCCGAGTCATGGTGTGCTAGAAACGCACCCGAGAAGCCGCTTGCCAGATGCAGCAAGGAAGAGATTGAGACGCTCGATGCATCACTTCACGGATGGAAGCAGTCCTTCTCCGGGACGGAGGGATACCCGAAGGCGGAGGTGACTTGCGGAGGGATCGACACCAGTGAACTCTCCTCCAAGACCATGGAATCGAGAAAGATTCCAGGCCTTTATTTCATAGGGGAAGTTGTGGATGTCACAGGCTGGCTTGGTGGCTATAATTTCCAATGGGCCTGGGCCAGTGCCAGTGCCTGTGGCACAGCAATCTAGGAAAGTATGAATTAAGAATTATGAAGGATGAAACAAGCCGCTCGGGAGCCTCGCGTAAGACTGCGACTCAGGAGCAGCCCGTTAGGGCGGCACAGCTTTGCGGGGGCAAAGTGCAGTCAATTATGAGGGATGAAAAGAAACCAGCCGCCGACCTATCCGCTAGGACGAAGTCATTCGCTCTTAGAGTGATTAGGCTCTACAGCGCGC
>CAIXGT010000121.1 GCA_903919105.1 uncultured Spartobacteria bacterium
AGCCATCTCCCATGTAGGATGGCAGGAGAGAGGGGACTCTGATCTCACAGGGATCCGTAACGTATGCGTAGCAACGGCGGGGCTAGCCAAAGGGATTAAAGGGATGGTAAGAAGAAGTCTTTTACTCAGGTTTCAGGTTTGCTTGCCCCCTATCCCCAATACCCTATTTCCCCATGACTCCCCACGAACAGGCACGTCGGATCGTTGACTATGAGGCGCGTCGGGATGCGGCTGGCCATCTGAAGGTCTATCATCTTCCCTCCGGAGACGGGGGAGGGGAGCGCGAGGTCGCTGGGATCAATGACCGCTATCACCCAGAGGCACTCGATGCGATCGAGAAGCTGATCGCTGCGGGAAAGTACGAGGATGCGGAGGATGCGGCAGCCGATCATATCCGTCGCTACACAGATCCTGTGGCGATGCTCTCGGAGTTGCCGGCTTTGCAATTCGCACTGCGGGATGCCGCCTTCAACCGGGGACCGACCGGTGCAGTGAAGATCTTGCAAGATGCACTGTGCCTGCCCGCTGACGGGATCGCCGGCCCGAAGACCAAGGAAGCTCTGCATGTGGCGGAGAAGAATCCCGGAAAACTGCTCGAAGATCTGCGTGCCTCGCGCGAGAGCTATGAGCGGCGGACGCGCGACGAATCCTCGAAGTTTTGGAACGGGCTTGCCAACCGCTGGGACCGCCAGCACGCCGACAGTCTCTCGATGTTGGCATAGGGAATTCGCTAGGTAACCGATGAATAAATCCTACGATGGTTGCTGAAGAGTATTTGATTGTTGTTGAACGTTGACCTGCAAAAAGACAGTGCAGGACGCTGGCTTTCATTCCTGATAAAGCTAGATATTATAAGCCTCCAGTGACGGGCAGGCTGATTTGAGAGGCCCTCTGAGGGCCGTTTGTAACGCTGCCGAGAGGAATAAAAATAGGAAGGAAATCCTACACCAAGGGATCTCGGTTGATAGGGGCTGTTTCTTTGGCTCATTGCTCCTGATGAAAATTTCTGTGACGAAATAATAAAATCTTCTTGCAGATTCACGTGGTTTCCCTACTTTCCCACCTCCCGACTTCTTCGGAGTTTCTAACGACTCTGTGGTGACGCGGACCAGTTCCTTTACAAACACGGGGATGGTTTTGCTGAACGGCAATCGAAGAAGCATTGGGAACACTCATTTTTTTAACAATGCCAACCATCAACCAACTCGTCCGTAAGGGCCGCGAACAGGTCAAGGTGAAATCCAAATCACCCGCGCTCGTGAATTGTCCCCAGCGCCGCGGTGTCTGCGTGCAGGTGATGACCCGAACCCCCAAGAAGCCGAATTCAGCGCTTCGCAAGGTTGCCAAGGTTCGCCTCACCAACGGCCAAGAAGTGATCGCCTACATCGGCGGTGAGGGACATAACCTCCAGGAGCACTCGATCGTGCTCGTTCGTGGAGGCCGTGTGAAGGATCTCCCCGGTGTCCGTTATCATATCGTTCGCGGCAGTCTTGATTGCCTTGGCGTTGATGGTCGCCGTCGTGGACGCTCCAAGTACGGAGCCAAGCGCCCCAAGCCAGGTGAAGAGGCCAAGCCCGTCAAGAAGAAGAAGTAATCCAGACCAACACTCCAAACGTTCTTTATCATGTCCCGCCGCAAACGCGTCATCACCAAAGAGGTCAAGCGTGATCTCCGCTACGCCAGTCCGCTGGTTGCCCGACTTATCACCACCGTCATGCGCGGTGGCAAGCGCTCCCTTGCGGAACGTATTGTTTACACAGCAATCGAGAGCACCCGTGATGGCACCGAGGCAGTCGATCCGCTGGATGTTCTCCAGAAGGCCATGGACAACGCCCGCCCCCGCCTTGAGGTGAAGAGCCGCCGCGTTGGCGGAGCCACTTACCAGGTTCCGATGGAAGTTCCGGCTGATCGCCAACTCGCACTTGCGATGCGCTGGATCGTTGGTTTTGCAAGCAAGCGCAAGAGCGTCCCGATGTCGAAGGCCCTTGCTTCTGAGCTCAAGGAAGCCGCCGCTAATCAGGGTGCCGCTATCAAGAAGCGTGACGATCTTCACAAGATGGCCCAGGCCAACCGCGCCTTCGCCCACTTCCGCTGGTAGTCCCAGTCCTTCTTTTCCTCTTGTTCTTTATCCCATCTCTTCCATGAGCACCGACACTGCAAATCCGAACTCTCCGGATCGCGCCTTTCCGCTGGAGCGCACCCGTAATATTGGGATCTGCGCCCACATCGATGCCGGCAAGACGACGCTCACCGAGCGCGTTCTCTTCTACACCGGCATGATCCATAAGATCGGCGAAGTGCACGAGGGCACTACTGCTACCGATTGGATGGAGCAGGAGCGTGAGCGTGGCATCACGATTACTTCCGCCGCGACGACCTGCAGCTGGAACCAGATCAAGCAGGAAGGTGTTGTGAAACTATTCGACGACATCAAGATGCGCGTCAACATCATCGATACACCGGGCCACGTGGATTTCACCGCAGAGGTGGAGCGTTCGTTGCGCGTTCTCGATGGTGCCATTGCCGTGTTCTGCGGTGTTGCGGGCGTTCAGCCACAGTCCGAGACTGTCTGGCGCCAAGCCAACAAGTACAATGTTCCTCGCATCGCTTTCGTCAACAAGATGGACCGCACGGGGGCAAATTTTGCAAATGCCGTCAACGACATGCGTAACAAACTGGGTGCCAATGCCTGGCCAATCCTTATTCCGATCGGCGCCGAGGATCATCTTCAGGGACAGATCGACGTGGTGAACCAGAAGGCCGTTATCTACGCCGATGATGCCAGCATGGGTTCTAATTACACGATCACCGAGATCCCAGCAGAACTGAAGGATCTTGCCGAGTCGGCTTACGAGGACTTGGTTTCCCAAATGACTGACCTCGACGAAGAGGTCGGAACTCTCTTCCTGGAGGAGAAACCCGTCACTAAGGAGATCCTTAAGAGGGCTATCCGCCGTCAGACTACGGCCAACAGGTTTGTGCCTGTTGCCGGGGGATCGGCCTTCAAGAACAAGGGTGTCCAGTACCTCCTCGATGCAGTCATCGATTATCTTCCAAGCCCGATTGATATCCCTCCCGCCAAGGGAATGGATCCTGATAATGGCAAGGATAAGTTTGCAGTCACTGATGACAACGCCCCCTTCTGTTCACTAGCCTTTAAGCTTTGGAGTGATCCTTTCGTTGGAAAGCTTGTTTTCTTCCGCGTCTACTCAGGCAAGTTGAGCAAAGGCGACACGGTTTTGAACCCTCGCACCGGTAAGCGCGAGCGCATCAGCCGACTCATCCAGATCCAGGCTGACAAGCGCGAAGATATCGAAACGTGCTACTCCGGTGATATCGCCGCCATTGTCGGCATTCGCAATATCACGACAGGTGACACTCTGTGCACCGAGGATGAACCGATTGCCCTCGAGCCTCCCTCCTTCCCTGATCCCGTTATCTCGATGTCCATCGAGCCTAAGACCAAGGCCGACCAGGAGAAGATGGGCACTGCTCTTCAGCGTCTTTCCGAAGAGGATCCGACATTCCGCGTCTTCACCGATGAGGAGACCGGTCAGACCATCATCGCTGGTATGGGTGAGTTGCATCTCGAGATCATTCGCGACCGCATGCTGCGTGAGTTCAAGGTCGAGGCCAACTCCGGTAAACCTCAAATCGCTTACAAAGAGACGATTCTCAACTCGGCAGGCGGCGAAGGTAAACTCGTCAAGCAGTCCGGTGGACGCGGTCAATACGGCCACGTGGTCATCAAGATCGCACCGAATGAAAAGGGTAAGGGAGTGACGATCGAGAACAAGACCGTCGGTGGATCCATTCCTAAGGATTTCATCCCCGCAGTCATCAAGGGCCTCAACGAGGCCGCCCTCAACGGCATCGTCGGCGGTTACCCGGTGATAGATATCCATGTTGAGATTGTGGACGGATCTTACCATGACGTGGATTCCAACGAAATGGCCTTCAAGATGGCGGCAATCTTCGCACTCAAGGATGGTCTCAAGAACGCCAAGTCGATCCTGCTCGAGCCGATCATGAAGGTCGAGGCCGTGACTCCCGAGGAGTATCAAGGCGACATCATGGGTGATCTCAATCGTCGCCGCGGAAAGATCATGTCGATCGAAACCAAGACGATCGTCACCAGCGTCAATGCAGAGGTTCCGCTCTCGGAAATGTTCGGCTACGCAACTTCCATCCGCTCACTCTCCAAAGGACGCGCATCCTACTCCATGGAGCCATCCCACTTCGAACAGGTCCCGGCCCAGGTATTGGCCGCGGTTCTCGACCAGAAAAACTAACCAACTAAGACTATGGCCGCAGGACAACGCATCCGAATCAGACTCAAAGGCTTCGATTTTCGCCTTCTAGACATCTCAGCACTCGAGATCGTCGAGACCGCCAAGCGCACGGGATCGAAGGTGACGGGCCCAATCCCACTTCCGACACGTATCGAGAAGTTCACGGTGAATCGCTCTCCACACGTCGACAAGAAGTCGATGGATCAGTTTGAGATTCGCACTCACAAGCGCCTTCTCGACATCCTCGAGCCGACCGCCAAGACAGTCGATGAGCTCCGCAAGCTCAATCTTCCTGCAGGCGTCGACATCACCATCAAGATCTGACCCCCTTTCCAAACTCAACTATCCGTACAATGAGCATCGGCGTTCTCGGCAAGAAAATCGGCATGACCCGTGTCTATGACACCAAGGGTCGCATCCGCCCCGTCACGGTTATCGAGGCCGGCGGCAACCGTATCCTCCAAGTGAAGAGCAAGGAGAAAGACGGTTATTCCTCCGTCCAGGTCGGTTATGGGGACCAGAAGGAACAGCGTGTTCCCAAGGCCCAGAAGGGACATTTTGCGAAGACCTCCTCGACTCCCAAGCGCTTCATCCGCGAGTTTCGGGTCAAGGACGGAGAGGCTCTTCCAGAGTCCGTCGATCTTCCAGTCACGACTTTCAAGGATGGCCAGTATGTGGATGTCATCAGCACCTCCAAGGGCAAAGGTTTCCAGGGTGTTGTCAGGCGTTTCCGATTTGCAGGACAGCCCGAGACCCACGGCTCCATGATGCATCGTCGTAACGGCGCTATCGGTAACCGTCTCACTCCGGGTCGTGTCTGGAAGAACATGGGCATGCCCGGGCACATGGGTGATGAGCGCGTCACCATGCAGA
>CAIXGT010000122.1 GCA_903919105.1 uncultured Spartobacteria bacterium
GGCTTGGGATTTTGTCTCAACTAGCTGTTTTTCCAGATCAGCAATCCGGGTCTGAGCTCCTATCATGGCCTGCTGAAGTACGAGAACACTCTGAGTGAGGAGATAAGGAGCGAGAGGGTTGGATGCCACCCTGCTCGAGATGAGACGCTCGGCCTCCTTATCAAGGGGCTGCTGTGCGGCTTGATCGAGGCGATCATGGAGTCCATTGATGAGTTGGGCTTCTTCTGGAGTCATGAGGCACAACTAAGCCCGATTACATGGGGTTTGCAAGTACCCCCCTGTAACAATTTCGACTTCCCTCTGGGAAAGAGTCGGATCAGATCCGACGGATCACGGTATCGTGCTGAAACTTAGCATCATCGTGAGCAGGATAGTCGAGTGTGTAGTGGAGCCCTCGGCTCTCCTTCCTGCTGATGGCGCAGTCGACGATGAGAGAGGCAGCGGTAGCCAGATTGCGGAGTTCGAGAATATCAGCCGTAATTTTGAAGTTCCAATAGAACTCCTGAATCTCGGTCTGCAGATTACGAAGGCGGGTGGCCGCCCGCTGGAGTCGCTTGTCGGTGCGGACGATGCCCACGTAATCCCACATGAGGCGACGAATCTCGTCCCAGTTATGATAAATCACAACAAGTTCGTCCATGTCCTGGAGCTTGCCGGGACGCCACTCAGGGAGTCTGATCTCGGTTCCCTGATGATGGTGGTTCCGGCTTGCTTTCGCCTCCGCGTGATGAGCCATGACAAGAGCCTCCAGCAGGGAGTTGCTGGCGAGGCGATTGGCACCATGAAGGCCCGTGCTGGCAGCCTCACCTACGGCATAGAGTCCCCTCAGCGTGGTCTCGCCGTTCATGTCGGTCTTTACTCCTCCGCACTGGTAATGGGCTGCAGGCACGACAGGGATCGGCTGAGTAGTGATGTCAATCCCGAGGCCGAGACAGGTTTCGTAAATAGTGGGGAAACGCTCGCGGATGAAATCCGCGGGCTTATGAGAGATGTCGAGGTAGACACACGGCTTGCCGGTGCGCTTCATCTCGGCGTCGATAGCCCGAGCTACGATGTCGCGGGGGGCCAATTCGAGGCGCTCATCATATTTCCCCATGAAGCGATGTCCCTTGGCGTCCGTCAGAATTCCTCCCTCCCCACGGACTGCCTCGGTAATCAGGAAGGACTTGGCCTTGGGATGATAGAGGCAGGTGGGGTGAAACTGCATGAACTCCATGTTCGCGATCGCCGCGCCGGCACGCCATGCCATAGCGACGCCGTCACCGGTGGCGATGTCGGGGTTCGTGGTGTAGAGATAGACGCGACCGCAGCCTCCGGTAGCCAGAATAATGACATCGGAGCGGAGCGTCTCCACGTCGCCGGTTGACTCGTTCAGGACGTAGAGGCCGACGCAGCTATCCTGCATGGCGTAGCCGAGCTTGCCCGTGGTGATGAGATCCACCGCCATGTGGTTTTCCAACACGGTGATATTCGAATGGGCGGCGACGGCGGCCAGCAGGGTCTTCTCGATCTCGAATCCGGTCGCGTCCTTGGCATGGAGGATCCGGCGCTTGGAGTGGCCTCCCTCACGCCCAAGATCCGGCTCCTTGATGCCCTCAGGGTTGGTGCGCTCGTCGAAGTGCATGCCAAGAGCCACCAGCTCGGTGATGCGCTCGGGTCCCTCGCTCACGATGCTGCTCACGACCTCTTCGTTGCAGAGACCATCCCCGGCGATAATGGTGTCGCGAACATGGAGTGCGACGGAGTCCTCGTTGCTAGTGACACAGGCAATGCCTCCCTGTGCCCATGCGGTATTGGAGTCGGCACGCGATTTCTTGGTAACGATGGCGACGGATCCCTTTTCCGAGGCCTTGAGGGCAAAGGTGAGGCCGGCAATGCCGCTGCCGATCACTATGTAATCGAAAGATTTCATGAACGGAAAGGGAGTGAGAGGTTATCGATCAGTCTCACGGAGCCTTGTTTTGCAGAAGCAAGGCGTACGGCCACCAGGGCGCGGGCTTTCACTCGGGATGATAGTTTATTCAAGGGAGCGAGCGTTGACTCATCCACGATCTCCGCATAATCGACCTCAGCGCCGGGAATGGCAGCCAACTCTTTACTCAGCTGTTGCCGGAGTCGAGTCACGGAGGTCTCTCCCGCCTCGGCCTCCATGGCGGAAGCAATGAGGGCCTGATAAATTCTCGGGGCAACGAGTCGGGATTCGGGCGATAGTAGACGATTCCGCGAACTGAGAGCCAAACCATCCTCCTCGCGAACGGTGGGATATCCGACGATTTTCACGGGGATTTTCAGGTCGCTGACCATCCGACGAATCACGGCAAGCTGCTGCCAATCCTTCTCTCCAAAGATTGCGATGGCGGGCCTAACGATATTGAAGAGCATCGCCACGACAGTGCAGACCCCGTCGAAATGACCTGGTCGTGAGGCCCCGCAGAGAACTAAAGAGAGGGAGGACTCGGTGACCGTAACGGAAGCATTTTCCGCATACATCTCCCCAGGATTCGGATGAAAGAGGATGTCTACCCCCTCCCTCCTGCAGAGGGCCACATCCTCAGCAAAGGGTCGGGGATAGAGTGAAAGATCTTCCTTGGGGCCGAACTGCTTCGGATTCACGAAAATCGAAACGACCACACTCCCTTTCTTACCACGACGCTCGGCAAGTCGTCTGGCACGACGAATCAATGAGGCATGCCCTTCATGCAGGGCCCCCATCGTGGGAACAAAAACGACGGGAGAAGTAGCCTTGCTCCGCCATGCCGTCACGGGGCCGATCAAGGCGGCCGTTCTCACAGAAAATTACTTGGCTGGCGAGGAGACCGGAGCGGGAGCCTTCATCAGCTGCTTCTGAATGGCCGTGGGACCGGCGGAAGATTTCACATGCAGGACGGAAATCAGCAGCGTCAGGATGAAGAAGAGTCCGCCGAGCCAGACCGTGAACTTAGTCAGGACCGTGGTCGTCTGTGCGCCGAAGAGATTATCCGTGAGTCCTCCCCCGAAGGCGGCACCGAGGCCTTCACTCTTCGGACGCTGCATGAGGATCGTGAGGATCATCAGGAAACAGACGATCACGAGAACGGTTACAAGAAAAGGCATGAGGAGCCACATAGTCATTAAATAAAACCGGAAGAACTTCTGCTGTAAAGCCGGATCACTTGCTTGACCTAAGAGGAGTGATCAACCCACAATTCAATTTTCAATTCATCATCGCATGGCACGTAACACCAAGACCTCCAAGAAGCCTTCCGTCAAAC
>CAIXGT010000123.1 GCA_903919105.1 uncultured Spartobacteria bacterium
GCAAATCCCTTGGCATTCATCGCCTTAACGACGCCGCCTGAATCAAGGGCGCCCCGGAAGACCTTGAACTGGCTCTGGGCGAATATGTCTCCCGCATCCACGATCTCCATGCCGAAGCGGGTGTCGGGCTTGTCACTACCGTAGCGGTTCATCGCGTCGGCATAGGTCATGCGGGGGAATGGCACGGGAATCTCTACTCCTCGCGACTCACGAAAAATCCGCTGAAACATTTTCTCAATGAGATCCTGAAGATCCTGCGCCTTGATGAAAGAAGCCTCGATATCGACCTGTGTGAACTCGGGCTGACGATCGGCACGGAGATCCTCGTCACGGAAGCAACGGGCGATCTGGAAGTACTTGTCGACGCCCCCCACCATCAGGAGCTGTTTGTACTGCTGGGGAGCCTGCGGTAGCGCGTAGAAGGCACCGGGAGTTAGGCGCGAGGGAACAAGGAAGTCGCGGGCCCCTTCTGGGGTGCTCTTGGAGAGAATCGGCGTCTCGATCTCCCAGAAGCCCTCCGTATCGAGGACATCGCGTATCGACTTGGTGATACGGTGACGGAGGCGGAGGTTCGCAGCCATCGCAGGACGGCGTAGATCGAGGAAACGATGGGTCAGGCGCAGATCCTCGTTGGCGATGCGCTCATCCATCGGGAAGGGAGGGACCTCTGAGCGGTTTAGCACAGTGAGAGTGGCGGCCACCAACTCCACAGCACCGGTCGGGAGCTTTGGATTCTCGGTGCCTGCCAATCGGGCAGCAACCTGACCTGAAACGGTGATCACATCCTCGGAGCGAAGGCTGTGCGCGGCTGCGGCTGCCTCCGCGTGGACCTCGGGGCGGAAGACTACCTGGGTGATGCCGTCGCGGTCGCGTAGGTCGATGAAGATAACGCCGCCATGGTCGCGGCGTGAAGCAACCCAACCGCTCAGGGTGAGATCACGTCCAATATCGGAAGGGCGCAGGGCGCCACAGAGGCAGTCACGGTAGTGCATGGGAAAAGTAAAGAGAGGGATGAAAGCTGAAATCTGAAACCTGAAAAAGGATTCAATGCTCGGGAATCAAATTTTTATCATTTTGTGTTTTGAACGATCTTCTATCTGGCTGCAGAACCCTTCGATTGTGCGACCTTCAGGTTTCAAGTTTCAGGTTTCGACCTTCCTCTTCGCTTAGCCAGACGCCAAGAGTTGCATGATCGAGCTCCTGCTCCATGCGGTCGGAGAGGCGCTTCACCTTGACCTCAGGCCATTCGGCACCGATCACGACGGCATGTGAGGCACCAAGGGCCTCGGCCGATCCAAACTGCTTGCCAACTTTTTCCTGAGCCAAAGGAAAACCGATACGCCATCCCTCGCTGCGGAGCTGCTGGGCCAGAGCCAGAGCATTGTAGCGATGGGCCTCATCGGCGATCACTAAATAGATTTGTACAGGCGCATCGGCTTTGAGAGCCGCTTCCTCCTGCGCTTTGGCTGCAGGGCATTCGTTGAGAAGCTCCAACAGGACGGCATCCCCGACGCCGAAGCCCACGGCCGGCAGATCGGCCGATCCGTCGCTCAGATCCGCAAGCAGGCGGTCGTAGCGGCCCCCACCGGCGATGGCACGCAGCCCTGCCCGTAGCGCGAAGGCCTCAAAGACGACTCCGGTGTAGTAGGCGAGTCCGCGCACCACCCCTAGGTCAGGGCGCACATATTCTCGTAGCCCGCGGGCTTCCAGATCGGCCAATAGGGGAGCCAGCACAGGGATCTCTGCGCGGGCAATAAACTCCTGCAGAGTGGCCGACGTGACGCCGAAGGGAGCAAGCAGTTCCTCGGTCTTCTCGGGGGGCATCTTTTCCATCCGGTCGACGATAGTTAGGAACTCACCGGCCCTTTCCTTCTCCACTCCATGCAGGGTCATGAAATCATGCCATGCAGCGCGGTCGCTCAGACGGATGGCGAAATCCTCAGGTCCCAGGCCGAAGGAATTGAGCAGGTCGATAAGCAGGGAAATCACTTCGGCGTCGGCCGCGGAAGTGGCGTCTCCGACCAGGTCGCAGTTGAACTGAAGGAACTCTCGCAGGCGTCCCCGCTGCTGGCGCTCGTAGCGGAAGCAGGTGCCGACATTGAACCAGCGCATCGGCTTTGGAAAATCACGGTGACGCGCCGCGATCATCCGGGCCAGCGTCGGTGTTACCTCGGGACGAAGGGCCACGGCGCGTTCCCCCTTATCAATGAACTCATAGAGCTGCCCAAGGATCTCGCCACCGCTGTTTTTCTTCCGATAGAGCTCTGCCGATTCCAGTGTCGGACCATCGAACTCGACGAATCCGTACCGGCGGGCTGTCTCACGCCATTTGCCTACCAGATAGTTCCGACGCGCAAAATCCTCAGGAAAGAGATCGCGGAAGCCGGGTAGAGGTTTCATGGATATGGGAATGCAGTTCGTTGTACTCGAGTTCGAAGCAAGCAGTACATGCTAGGATAGACATCTCCTCTCTACAATCCTCGATCACTTCCTTTAGGATTCGGGCATGATGTTTGAACCTCTTACCCCACGCACTCTTTTACTAACCCAGCTTCTTGCGACAGCGATGATGACAGGCATCATCTGGTTTGTTCAGATCGTCCATTACCCCCTATTTTTGAAGGTCCCCGCTGAGGGATTCGTCTCGTACGA
>CAIXGT010000124.1 GCA_903919105.1 uncultured Spartobacteria bacterium
CGAATGAGCCGAAAAAGGATCGATGGATCACTCTAGGTGGAGAACCTGAATTGATTCGCTACAACAGTCGTCTTCCTCTCGTGGTTTATGTCCCAGCTGGAGTCGAAGTCCGATATCGAATCTGGCGTGCTGAAGAGAATGTTGTGACTGCCCCAGAGGGATAAATCAGTTTCTTACGGCTGGTACCAATCCGTAGATGAATAATGCTCCGTCGGTGCCGACATAAACCTGACCATTGGCAACAATCGGCACAGTAAATTTGAGGGCACTATTGAGATTATCCGACTGGGACATGGTACTGTTCCAAATCTCCAGAAGATCTGTGGCACGAAAAGCTCTCAGAACACTCGCATCGCGATCGATCGCCCAAACAATGACATTTTTAATTCCATTGGCTGAAATCGATGTATTGGCTCCGGGCCAGTTGTAAGTGTTTTGAGTCTGTACATCGGTTCTGACAATCCCTCCTCCATCGGTGTACCAGCTTCCGATGATGCCATTGGAGTAGGTAAATTGCTTTCCGTAATCACCCGCAGCAAAGTAGTAGAAACGATTATTAAAATAAGATGGTGTACTGAAGCCGGTCCATTCCCCGCCGTTACCTACCGCTTGATTGATGGTTTGGAGGCAATGATTAGTGTTAGAATCGAATTTTCCCATGTTGGTGGAACTCATTGAGTACATGGATCCATCCTTGCCTGTCCCAAGTATATAGGTCTTGTTACCTGAAGAAATAACAACTGGGCCACAGGAACCGACATCAAGATCTGCATCATTGATGCTCTGATTGTTATAGGGGGTGAAGTAATCGGACACCTTGAGTCCCCAGCCATTGGGATTGGGCGTGGTGAGGGTGGAGCTATCCGGGGAAATTTTCAGAAAACAGTCACCGTAATTGGCATCGATCGGAAACCCATGGGAATTGGTCTGAAATCCATTAAAGCTGCCGTTGCCAGTTTCTAGATAGAGGTTCCCGGCGCTATCGCTGGCCACACATCCTCCCGATTGCCAACTTCCGGCTAGTCCCCCATTGGGAGTGGTATTAAGAACGGAATTGATCGCGAGGTTAGTTGTGTTGAAACCTAAAACCCAACCGTGGTAAGGGCCATTATCACCGTGAGAGGCAAAGGCAGCATAAACAGTCCCATTCACAAGCGTGAGACCAGGACGATTCATCTGTCGTAGGGCATTGAAGTAAACAACATTGGTCGAAACACTAATTGTATTTCTACTGATTTTAAGCGGTATCGATGCAGAGATCGAACCGTCTCCATATCCGATGACACAGGGATCATTAGTTCTGTAGTAATAGCTTCCATCGAAACCGGTTTCGGCAAATTTTAACGAGTTTAGGATTGTTCCGTTGGAGGCATTGATCTTGTAAATTGTGTAGTTGTAATGATCGAGATTCGAATAATTAGTTTTTGCTTTGGAGAGAAGATAAAGGTTGTTCGATGCATCAATAACCGGAGTGGAGCAGATTCCGATCAGGGGTTGGATATCACCACTGCCAGTATCATCACTAGGTACGGGTGTACCGAAATTCGTTAAAGTTCTGCTCCAGACAACGGAGCCGTTTGTTGCATTGATGGCCGCCACGACATTTGACTGGCTGGCAACGAAAACGAGGGAACGATTGTTGATATTTTTGACGAGGGGGGCGGCATAGATCTGCCCCTGAACAGGAACCGTGAATTTTAAGCCGAAATCCCAAGGATCAACATTATCAAGGGAGAGAATGCTTTCGTTGGTGTTGGCTCCTTGATCACTATTTCCATAACGGTAGGAAGTGACATCAACTGCTAGCAAACTCCAGTTCACAAAAATGGCCAGAGAAGTTGCAAGCAGGGCGAAGCGATTATTCATATTTCTTTTACATGAACATTTATCGATTCCCTGACAAGGAAATTATCGAATGAAGTGGGTCTAACTAGTTGGTCTTCAGAACCTCAATGAAAGCCTCTTGGGGAATGTTTACTTGTCCGATCGCCTTCATGCGTTTCTTACCCTCTTTCTGTTTTTCAAGGAGCTTACGTTTGCGGGTAATGTCGCCGCCGTAGCATTTGGCGGTCACGTTTTTACGCATGGCGCCGATGCTCTCACGGGCCACGATCTTGCCGCCGACGGCAGCTTGGATAGCTACCTGATACATCTGGGTGGGGATAACATCCTTAAGCTTAGTGGCGAGGGAGCGGCCGCGACCTTCGGCCTTGTCGCGATGGACGATGCTGGAGAAGGCATCCACGGGCTCTCCGTTTACCAGCATCTCGAGCTTGACCATACGATCGGCCCGGTAGCCAGCGGGTTCGTAATCGAGCGATCCGTAGCCCCGGGTGACGGATTTGATCTTGTCGTGGAAGTCGACAAGGATTTCGTTGAGAGGGAGGACGGCGGTGATCATGACCCGGCGGGTATCGATCGAGTCGGTGCTCTCCACAATCCCGCGTTTGTCCATCATGATCTGCATGATGTCGCCGATATTCTCGTTTGGAATCATGACGAAGCACTTCACGACAGGCTCGCGGATTTCTTCAACGACACTCATGTCGGGAAGATTGGCGGGGTTGTCGACCATGAGGGTTTCTCCGTTGGTCTTCACCACCTCATAGACGACGCTCGGATAGGTCGCGATGATATCCATGTCGTATTCACGGCGGAGGCGCTCGACGATGATCTCCATGTGAAGGAGTCCCAGGAAGCCGCATCGAAAGCCGAACCCAAGGGCGACGGAGCTCTCGGGCATGTAGTTGAATGCGGCGTCGTTGATCTGGAGCTTGCCCATGGCGGTCTTGAGTTGCTCGAAGTCGGCAGTATTGATCGGATAGATTCCACTGAAGACCATCGGCTGAACTTCCTTGAATCCGGGGAGGGGTTCGGAGGCGGGCTTTTTGGTGTCGGTCAGCGTATCGCCGATCTTGATCTCGGCGGTGCTCTTGATGTTGCCGATGAAGTAGCCGACATCACCCGGAGCCATCGCCCCCGTGGCCGTCATCTTCGGGGTGAAGATGCCAACCTCCTTCACCTCATAGGACTGGTTGGTCGACATGAGCTTCACTTGGGTGCCGGCCTTGAGGTTTCCCGAGAAAACCCGGATATAGCTGACAACGCCGCGGTAAGTATCGAAGAGCGAATCGAAGACGAGGGCTCTCAGCGTACCGTCTCCCTCCGGTGGTGGGGGGACACGATGAACGACCGCCTCCAGGATATCGACAATTCCGATGCCGGCCTTGGCGCTAGCGGGAATCGCCTCCTCGGCAGGGATGGCCAGAAGGTCCTCCAATTGTTTTTTGACCGTTGGTAGATCCGCATTCGGCAGGTCGATTTTGTTAATGACCGGAATGATCGTCAGCCCCTGTTTATGGGCGAGATGGATGTTGGCCATGGTCTGTGCCTCGACACCCTGAGCCGCATCCACAACAAGAATGGCACCCTCACAGGCGGCAAGGCTACGGGAGACCTCGTAAGCAAAATCCACGTGGCCGGGAGTATCCATGAGATTGAGCGTGTATTGCTGACCATCCTTGGCCAGATACTGCATGGATACCGGGTGAGATTTGATGGTGATCCCGCGTTCCCTCTCCAAGTCCATGGAGTCCAGGACCTGTTCTTGCTTGTCCCGGTTGGCGATCGTATTAGTGACCTCAAGAAGCCGGTCCGAAAGGGTGGTCTTCCCGTGATCGATATGGGCAATGATGCAAAAGTTGCGGGTATTCTGAACGGACATGGGCAGTCGGTTAATATCCTCGACTGACGGAACAGGGTCAATGCTCTTGGTGTTTTTGGAAGAAGGAATGATTTTTAATCATGAGTTTGATCTTTGAACTTGATTCCTAACACAACGAAACAGAGGGTTCTTGGAGATGAGCGATAACGATGAGTCTTCCAGCCGTTCCAAGGCTTGGATCTGGTTATTGGTACTGGTTCTGATCACGCTTCTTTCCGTTCCTTTCTTGTCGATGGGGGTAGCTTTGACAAAGTCAGGATTATCGATGGTCCTTGGGCGGGACAAAAAATCCAATACTCTCCAGAATGCCAAGATCCCTGATGGGAGCGCCCAGGATTCCAATGATCTGGGCGGATTAAGGGCTATGCTTGAGAAGGCCGCTGCCGGTGTGATCAAGCTACCTCAGTTAAAATACAAAATTAAAGAGGTCCAGATTCAGGCCCCTCCGGCATCGATAGCCAAAGCGACAAATGAGATTCACGCATTATTGACCGATCGCCATCTTCAATACGTTGAAGGTATTGAGAATGACCGCATCAGAATCATTGTGATTATTTCAAGCAAGGAGTGGCCTGATCTTTCAGGAAGTCTTCAAGTGGCGGCTCAGAAGGACGGTTTTGTTTATCATGGACCTAGCCAGACTGCCACGGTCGGTGATCAAGCTGACTCCATGGTTGCAGAGATTGAGATTGTTAAGAGGCAGGTTGATTAGAGGCGGACAATCCTTCTATTACCTTTCCATTATTCATGATATATATTATCTGTAGTTATTGAAATAACAGAGGACACAGGAGCCAAGGGTTGTCACTAGCGTCATTTCAGCCTTTGATCAGAGTCTTTATCATGAATAGCGAGAACCGAATCGACACACTCTTTGCCCGACTGAAGTCAGAGGCAAAACCTGCCATGATTGCCTACATCACCGGCGGCGATCCTACCCTTGCCGCCTCAGCCAAGATTGCTCTCGAGATGGAAAAGGCCGGAGTTGATCTCCTGGAACTTGGGATTCCTTTCTCCGACCCGCTTGCCGATGGCGCCACCATCCAGATGGCAGCCGGACGTGCCCTTGCCGCGGGCGCCTCGGTCCCCGGTATCCTCGAACTTGTCCGTGAGATCCGCAAGACCAGCCAAATTCCGATCGTCCTGTTTGCTTACCTGAACCCCGTCTACATCTATGGTTTTGAGAAGTTCCAGCATGATGCGGCCGCCGCCGGCGCCGATGGATTGCTTCTTCTGGATCTTCCTCCTCAGGAAGCCGCCAGGAATACCGAACTAGCATCAGCTCACGGATTAAAATCAATCCGTCTGATTGCCCCGACGACGCCTCCGGAGCGCCTCAAGGAGATCACCGATACCGCCGAGGGATTCATCTACTATGTCTCCCGTGAAGGAGTCACCGGCGAGCAGACCAGCCTCTCGACCGATATTGCCGAACGTGTTAATGCCATCCGTGCCCTCACCAGTGTGCCCGTGGCTGTGGGATTCGGAATCTCGAATCCAGAGCAGGCCGCCACCGTGGCAGGTCTTGCAGATGGAGTTGTCGTCGGCAGCGCCATCGTCCGTCAGATTGCGGAGATCGGCGACAGCCCGGAGCTTCCCGCCAAG
>CAIXGT010000125.1 GCA_903919105.1 uncultured Spartobacteria bacterium
CTCAAGACCGCATCGATCTCCCTCAGCTCCGTTCAGCCTTCCACGAACTCCTCATCAAGCCGGTCGCCGAGGGCGGATATGGAAAAAACGAGGGAGCCCTTTCCGCTAAGGCTCTGGTTGCGCGTCGTAATCCGACTATTCCTGCCGATGAGGAGGAGATGATCAGCGACCGTCCCACGCCCGATCCAGTCAATCAGATGCCCGAGTCTCCCTATCATGAGGGGCACAATGGGCACATGGGCAAGAGCACCATCCGGAACGGATCCGTTCTGATAGCCGCCATCACCAGCTGTACGAATACCAGCAACCCTAGCGTCATGCTCGCCGCGGGACTCCTGGCCAAGAAAGCCGTGGAACTCGGCCTCGAGATGGATCCTACGGTCAAGACCTCGTTGGCTCCCGGCTCACGCGTCGTCACCTCCTATTTGGATAAGACCGGCCTACAGCCCTACTTCGACAAGCTTGGGTTCCAGACCGTCGGTTACGGTTGCACCACCTGCATCGGAAACTCCGGCCCCCTCAATCCCGAGGTCGAGAAGGCCATCACCGACAACGATCTCATCGCTGCGGCGGTCCTCTCCGGAAACCGCAACTTCGAAGCTCGCATCCATCAGAACATCAAGGCCAACTTCCTGATGTCCCCTCCCCTGGTCGTCGCCTTCGCCCTCGCTGGCCGCGTCGATATCGACTTCGTCAAAGAGCCGATCGGCAAGGGTAAGGACGGCAAGGAGATCTTCCTCAAGGATATCTGGCCGAGCCTCGCAGAGATCCGTGACACACTCCGTAGTGCCCTCACGCCGGAGATGTTCACCGCCCTCTACGGCGACTTCGCAGGACAGAATCCGAAGTGGAACGAAATCAGCGCCCCGACTGGAGAGATCTATGAGTGGGATACCAAGAGCACCTACATCCAGGAGCCTCCCTTCTTCGAGAACTTCGGCATGGAGGCCGGCACGATCACTTCGATCTCCGGAGCACGGGCGCTGGGCATCTTCGGCGACTCCGTCACGACTGACCACATCTCTCCCGCAGGAGCCATCAAGGAGAAGTCCCCTGCAGGCCGTTTCCTCAGCGAAAATGGAGTGACCCACGAAGACTTCAACAGCTACGGAAGCCGACGTGGTAATGACCGCATCATGACACGCGGCACCTTTGCCAACGTTCGTATCAAGAATCTCATGCTTCCCGGTGTCGAGGGTGGCGAGACACTCCACCAGCCCGAGGGTGAGCGCATGAGCATCTTCGACGCCTCCCACAAGTATCAGTCGGAGAAGACCCCGCTAGTCATCATCGCAGGTCAGGAATACGGCACCGGTAGCAGCCGAGATTGGGCCGCCAAGGGAACCCGCCTCCTGGGAGTGAAGGCCGTTATCGCTGCCAGCTACGAGCGCATCCACCGCTCCAACCTCGTCGGGATGGGGATCCTGCCCCTCCAGTTCATGGAGGGAACAAACGCCCAGAGCCTCAGCCTTGATGGCACCGAAACCTACGACATCATTGGCCTCAACGATAATCTCGAGGCGCGTCAGGATCTGGCCGTCAGGATCACCCGCAAGGATGGAAGAACCCAAGAAGTCCCTGTGAAGGTCCGTATCGACACCCCAATCGAGGTCGACTACTACCGCCACGGCGGCATCCTCCCCTTCATCCTCCGCCAACTGATCAACGAAGCGAAGTAGGGGGGCAGAGGAAAGCTGAAACCTGAAACCAAGATTTTAATCTGGAACTCAAGAACTCAGGAATTTTGGAGAAACTGAATGACAGAGATCTTAGTGAACGAGTAATTGGTGCTGCGATTGAAGTACATAAAGCCTTAGGC
>CAIXGT010000126.1 GCA_903919105.1 uncultured Spartobacteria bacterium
ACCCGACTCATCCTGCCTTTCTCACGCTCAAACCGGTGACGAAGGATCACACCTAGCTGATCTCCCAGCGAGGAGAGCCTCTGCTCGGCATTTGCCAGGCGATAACCCGGATGGGCCGATGCAATCTGCGCCGACATTCTGGCTAGCCGGGCATCCAACTGTTCCAAACGGCGATCCAAGAGCCCGGAGAGGGACTCCTCAAGACGATCTGCCGTCTGACGAGCCTCCTCCGTCCGGTGGTAGGGTTCTCGGAATAATACCGAAGAAGCCAGTCTGTGCTCAGCTGCACGTTGAAGCCCGATCAGCGCATCGGCCTCACGCGCAATCTTAGCCACCAGAGCACGACAGCGCTCCAAAAGTTCGGAGCCCTCTGCGGCAAGTAGTTCCGCGGCGGCACTCGGAGTGGGAGCCCGTAGATCGGCGACGAAATCCGCAATTGAGAAATCGATCTCATGACCCACGGCACTCACGACAGGAATTCGGGATTCGGCGATGGCACGTGCGACGACCTCTTCATTGAATTCCCAGAGATCCTCCAGACTCCCTCCACCGCGTGTGACAACAATGACATCCACAGGACCGATAGAGGGATTTCCCTCGGAGAGTTCTGAAATGGCGGTGGCAATTTCGGCGGCCGATCCCTTGCCCTGCACCCGCACGGGGTGGATGACCACCCGGAGCCCCGGATGGCGACGGTGAAGCACCTGCAGGAAATCCTGGATCGCCGCTCCCGTGGGAGAAGTGACCACGCCGATCCGGCGCGGGAAACGGGGGATCGGACGCTTTCTCTCCAGATCAAAAAGCCCCTCGGCCGCGAGTCGTCGCTTGAGTTCCTCAAATCGGGCTTGAAGCATTCCCTCTCCCTTGGCCTGCACCAGTCTCACCATCAGCTGGTACTGCCCGCGGGCCTGGTAAACGCTCACCGGCCCGAAAAGCTGTACTTGGAGGCCGTCTCGCAACTCGACCTTCTGGCCCGAGGCGGAGCGGGCAAAGAGGACGCAGGAGAGCTGCGATTCCTCATCCTTGAGCGTGAAGTAGCAATGGCCGGAGCCTTGGCGACGGAGGTTGGAAATCTCCCCCTCGACCCATACCATGCCGATACCCTCTTCAAGAAGCCCGGTAATCCGACGGGTCAACTGGGCTACGGAGAACACTTCAAGCTCCTTGGAATCATTAGAATCCTTAGAATCCTTGGATTCGGATGGTTGCGGCGACAGCTCTTTGGGAGATTTGCGAGAAGTCGGGGCGGCAGAGATCAGCGTATCCTTCCGTGCAGCAGGCTCAGGGAGTTTACGGCTTCGAGGAAGCACGGGGGCCATGTCAAAGCCGAGTTGCAACTCCCCCTCCGCTTCCTTGCCTGGGCGACGTGACATGGTCAGGAGAGCTGGGAGCGCAGTCCCGCAAGCAACTTCTCCAGGCGTCTCGGGATCTCAATCTCTTCCAGCAGCATCTGGCGCACACGGGGATCGGCAATCAGCGTCGAAGCCACCAGATCCGTGATAACACCGATATTGGTGATCTGGTTCAGATAGGCTTCGAACTCGGATGGCAGTTCGATCCCCTGCTCTTTGAAGCGCGCACACAGGGCGTGCAACTGGATGACCTTCGACTCCAGATCATCGTGCTCCCCTTCGTGGCTGCGAAGCTCCTCGACCCGCGCGATGCGATAGGGACTGGACTGATCCCAACCGGTGAACCTCACACGGCATACACCCTGCAGGATCAGGTTGGAGGTTCCATCATCATTCCGGATACAGGCCCGGACCAATCCCGCTCCAGCGATCATCTCGACCTCGCTCTCCTCCTGATTGCGCGGCATCGCCATAGCGACCATGCGACCTGCAGCAAGCGCCTCCTCGAGCATCTCACGATAACGCGGTTCGAAAATGTAGAGCGGCAGCAGCGCATTGGGGAAGAGCGTTACCCCCGGGAGTACCATGACCGGCAGGGTTGGCGGCAGCGGTTCGATTTGTTCCCCATTCATGACATCAGGCTACGCATTCTAGGAGCTCTCCATAAACCAGAAAAACCTGTTTTATCGTCCGATCCGATCCCTCAATGAATTAGGGCGAAATTGTTCCTTTTTAAACCTTCACCCAACCCTTAACAGCAGCTAGTTAAAAGCCTGTGACCGTCTACTGTCCTCCCATGTTTTCTAGATCGGGCGGTGTGTCCTTGATGATCTGCCTGTTCCTTGGTGCCATCTCCACTCTCATGGCGGAGACATTCGATCCCCTGACCGTGACCTTTCAGCCCAAGCAAGCCATCGGCACGATTCCCGTTTGGGAAACCGGAACCACCAATGTTCCCTCGATTCATGCCGAGTCTGATTCCGTTTACATTCCCGTCCCATCGCTTTCCTCCCAAGAGGAGATCGGATGCTTTGCACTCACCGTGGTTTTCCAAGACACCGGAGATGGAGGTCCCGTCGTGGAGTGGAGATCGAACCAGGGGGATCTCACCCTCCTGAGCGCAGGCTTGGGGGAGAGTGGGGTAGCGCTTGGATTGAATGCTCACACCCTCCTGCTCCCCCAGTCACTGACCTTGGACGGGGGTAGTATCAGCGTCTCCTATGTCGGAAGGTTTTCCCGCCTGATATCGACTTCCCTTCGTCCAGCAAGGGAACTGGGTGTGGCGGCGCTTGGCGAGGACTTCAAGCCTGCCCTTATCGAGAATGATCACCAGGTCCTTGCCGAGGAAGAAGTCTCCGGAGCCGATCAGCATCCCCAGTCAGGAGACAGGACCGATGGTTCTGTCATCCATGCGGATTTGGCAGCCTCTCCCCTGCGTCTCGATCTTCCTGGATCGGGAAACACGACGGAATTTGTGGTTCCTCTCTCGGACAAGCCGGTGGGAAGCCTGCTTCAGGCCGAGGTGGGAGGACTGGATCCCGAGTCTTGGATTGAGGTCCGCATCAACGGCGAGTTGCGTGGCATTCTGGCCCCAGCTCCCTTCTCTCTTAAGTCACCCGGAGTCATCATCTCCCCAGAAGGCCACCTTCAGGTGGCGGGTTGGCGGAACGCATCGATTTTCATTCCCTCCAGACTCTGGGCCACAGGTGACAATTCGATTGTCCTCTTACTGCATCGTGCTCCGGGCGATTCCGGCTCTCCTGTCTACCTGAGGAAGGTCAGAGCCGATCTTCTTTTCCCCAGTATCAGCACCAGCACCAGTACCGCCCCGTCATCAACGGCATCGGGATCTCCTGAAACCCTCTCCACAGGGTCCCTTTACGGAAATCCTTCGCCCTCGCTTTTTCATGCATCCTCACCGGCTCCCCTTCGGACAGGCGGCCTTCATTAAATCCATCGACCGATCTTGACGCCACACGCTTCCTAGATGAGATCTAGGAAAACACTGAATCTCACCTTTCTTCAACCATCCGAGCGACCATGCCATCTATGAACAACCCCTCTCGCTTCAACCACCGTGCCTCACTCCGCGGAGATTCAGGTTACACACTCTTCGAGATCATGCTCGTACTCGGTATCATTGCCGTGCTGGTCGGTTCAGCCATCTACATGCTTTCGGGCAATATTGATGTGGCCAAGGAACAGCGCGTGCAGAGCGACATTCAGGCTATCTCTATGCAACTCCGCACCTACGAGATGCTCAATTACCGCAAACCAACTACCGAACAGGGCCTCAAGGCTCTGGTCCAGATGCCCTCTTCGGATCCAAAGCCGCAGCATTGGAAGAAGCTGATGGAGAGTGTCCCTCTCGACCCGTGGGGTAATGAGTACATCTACATCAATCCGGGAAAGTTCAAGACCGACGGTTTCGATCTCTACTCATTCGGGCCGAAGGGAGTCGAGGGTGACGGCAATATCGGAAAATAATCGGCGGGTGCGGAGAAGGGGCATCCGCGCTTTTACACTGCTAGAGATCATCATTGCCCTCTCACTGGTGGCGATTCTCATCTCGGCCTCACTTCCCTATCTCTTCGACTCCTTTGCCGCTGCCGCGGGAGACCGCGCTGCGGATGCTATCACGAACAGAGCCCAGGAGATCCGCTCCAAGGCCATGGAATCAGGAGAACGTCAGAAAATCATCCTGACCTCCAACGGCGTCAAAGACATGCCCCTTCCGAAAGGATGGACTCTGGAAGTCAAGGGGCTCAATGACTCAAAATTCCATGCTCCGACACGTAACCAGTCATGGGAATTCAATACTGCAGGCATCTGCCAACCGCTCTCGCTCCGCCTCGCAAACAAAGATCGAGAGATCCTGCTCTCCTTTGATGCATTGACAGCGCAACCGGCCCATGATGATGAGTAACCGGGATTTCAGGAACAGATCCGGAGTCTTCACCCGGGGTTTCACCTTGTTCGAGGTACTGATCGCCTTGGCCGTCTTCATGCTGGCAGTGACCGGTCTGGCCATCGCCCTGAATACGGCGCTCCAGGCGGCCCTGGAGGTTAGGCAGCGCTCGTTTTGCCGGGCAGAACTGGAATCACGGCTCGCCTTCTGCCAAGCAGTCCCTCCTCCAGTCGGAAGTACTAGAGTGCTGGAAGCCTCTAAAAACCATGGAGTGAAGGTCGAGGAGTCCCTTATCCCTTGGCCGCTGAAAAACGGGCAGGGCCTCGAGGTAGTAGGACTGAAGAAGTTGACGATCAAGACAACCTCCGGCAACCAGACGGATCGGGCGGAGATTCTGCTCAACCTACCATGATCACACTGGCCTCCAAACGATCCGGTGACAGAACATTGAAAGCCTTCACGCTGCTGGAGGTGATCCTTTCCATGGCAATCATGGCCCTGCTCGCAGCCTCCGTCTATGCGATCACGAGTTCATCGATCACGGCAGCACGGACGGCGATGGATCAACAACTTGTCCTGCGCCGCCTGGATGCCTTTATCCGAATCACCCGCAACGCCTTCCTTAATCTTCCAGGACAGGGAACAGTCGCTCTCGAAATAGGCAAGGGTAAGGGAGGTGCAGCTGAGCCCCGCTTAATCTTGGGAAAGGTTCAGGGACTTTTTGGGATGCCAAGCCTTGGTGGAGCATCCCTGATGCTAGCCGCAAAGGCGCGGTCGGATGGCACGAGGACGATCTGCATGGTAAGGATTCCCGCTCGCCTGAGCGACCGCGAACTGGAAGCGGCAATGAATGCCCCCGGCGTTCCTCTTCTGCCTAAAGTCCGAAAACCGCGTTGGTCCTTCATGGCGGCAGCCAATGGGGATGGGACACCTGCTTGGAAAGAGGAGTGGCCAGCAGGAGGTGGAAGTCCCCGCCCCCTACTGGTGCGTCTGCAGCTAGAAATCGACGAGATTCCGGATCCCGTAGAAGCGATTTTTTATGTGCCGCCGTTACTAGCACCCCAAGCTGTCACGACAACGCAAACAAATGCAGTGCAGCCATGAAGAGCCTCCCTCTGCAACGAACTTCCGCAATGGCCTTACCAATGGTGCTCTGGAGCATCGCCTTGCTCACGGGTATCGTCCTGCTTTTAGCCGGAATCATCGAGGGATGGATCACCGAGGAGACGCTTTCCGGAAAACTCTTTCAGGCCCGCCAGCAGGCCTTGTCCGGGGTAGCTGTCGCCATGAACCCCGGGGTGTTCCCTGGAGACCCGCTCTTAAATCAGTTCTCCAAGGACAAGAGCGAAGGCTATCAGGTTGTGATCAAAGATGAGTCAGGACTGATCACTCCGAACT
>CAIXGT010000127.1 GCA_903919105.1 uncultured Spartobacteria bacterium
AATCCTTCGGACGGCCTTTCATTGGCTCGTCATCACGGGTTGCAGGATCCTCTACTCTTTGACCTGCAAGGTGAAGGTCGTCGAGCTGGCTCCGGTTCCACGCCGAGGCTCTCTGATCATGGCCTCCAATCACATCAGCCACTTTGATCCCGCCATCCTGAGTGGGTTTTTCCCGCGTCGTCTCGACTGGCTGGCAATGAAGGAGCTCTTCGGAGCAGGCTGGTCGGAGCGCTTCTTCACTTGGTTGAACTGTATTCCCGTCGACCGGAGCGGAGCCGACCGCACGGCTCTCCGCCAAGCCTTCCATCGACTCGCGGACGAGCGGGTGATCGGGATCTTTCCAGAGGGAGGAATCCGTGCCGGTGAGTGGTCGATCTTGAACGGGGCCGCCATGAAGCCGGGTCTAGCCATGCTCAGTATCCACTCCGGAGCACCAGTCGTCCCTTGCGCCCTGATTGGGAGCGACCTCCTCTATAAACCAGACAACTGGCTCCGTCGAACTACTGTTTATCTTATCATTGGGGATATGATTGAACCGCCAAAAGAGGAGGCCCGGCAACCAGGAGTCAGGGAGCGCTTTGCGGCCGATCTCTCCAAGGCTTTCGTTTCGCTCAAGGAGGAGGCCATAGCCCGTTTCAACCTCTCCGAAGAGGATCTTCCTAAGACCCCACAGGCTAGAAAGGGAATCCATCCATGAGATCCCTGATCAACAGCAGCGCCCATGCGGGCATGGATGCCATCATGTGCGCCATGATGAACATCATACAATGGCGTCTGCGCCACCATGCAGTCACCCACGAACGGTTGGAGGAATATCTTCTGGAATGCCATGAATACGATCACCGGAGTTACTATGCAACACCAGATGAAAATCGGACATTAACCTTGCCCGACTGGAAAAAGGATGGGCCCCGTCTCTCATGGAAGACGCCACGACCAGGAAAACATCCTCAGAATAACACTGCCTGTGCTCACCTCTTTGAAACGGCCAACCCAAAGACACCGCATGGAGCCCCCACAATTATTCTCCTACATGCACTCATGTCAGCTAATGATTATGGCTACCGGAAGATCGCATCCCGCTTCAATAAACAGGGTTGGAATGTCCTGTTTCCTCATTTGCCCTACCATTACAGCAGGACACCGAGGGGTTATGCCAATGGTGCCCTGACCATCACTGCCGACCTTATCAGAAACGCGGAGACCCTGAGACAATCGGTCATTGAGCTGCGTCAATTGATGACTTGGTCACGTCAGCAGGGATCCAGAAGGATCGGCCTGCTTGCGACAAGTTACGGAGCTTGGGTTGCTTCGCTGACTTTATCTCTCGAGAAAACAGATTTCACCGTCCTAATGCAACCTGTGGCTGATGTGAAGCATGCCACCTTCGGGAGTCCCGCCAGCCGCATGATGGCCTGTTACCTGAAGAAAAATGGCATCCATCCAGAAGCCCTTGACCGACATGCCCACCTGAGCTCACCGGCACAGCTTATTCCTCTCACTACACCGGATCGCATCACGATTATTGGAGGGACGTATGACCGACTTTCTTCTCCAGCTTCACTCAGAAGTCTTTGTGACTCGTGGGGAGGAGCCAGATACCGACAGGTCGATCAGGGGCACTTCGGTTATGATGCCATGAGAAGCGCTCTCCAAGAATCAGAGCAATTCATGAACCATCCCGTCATGTCCGAATCACAGTAATGAAAATACAGAATCCTACTCTCCTCGTCACAATCGGCCCAACACAAGAGCCTCTCGACGCTATGCGTCTTATCAGCAACCGCTCGACCGGAAATCTCGGCACCCTGTTGGCACTCCAACTGATTGATTCCGGTCACTCCGTTATCGCATTACGTGGAGTCGGCTCGACGGCTGACGCCTCTGAGTTGATGGAAAAATGCGAAATGCTCATTCCTTTCGGCAACACCGCAGATCTGAAATCCGCCTTGGAGAATCTTTCGGAAGAACAACTCCCAATCACCGAGGTCTTCCATGCGGCTGCCGTGAGTGACTTTTTCCTGCCCTTTGCTGGAACGGGAAAAATCCCAACCTCCGAAGGAATGCTGACCATCACGCTGGAGCCTACCCCAAAACTTCTCCCTCTCCTGCGAGGATGGTTCCCCTCGGCCAGGATCACCGGTTGGAAGTTCGAAGCCTCCGGCGACCGAGAATCGGCCTTGGCCGCCGGAATCACTCAACTTCGTCAATGCGACACCGATGCCTGCGTCGTCAATGGTCCCTCCTACGGCGAAGGATTCGGTGTGCTTTCAAAATCAGGTCAATTCACGCATCTCGCGGATCGCGAAACGCTCTGCGCTCATCTGGCGGAGAGTTTGCCAAACCATTCAGAATAAGTCTTTGCACTTGAATCTCCTTTCTTAAAAGCACGGGTCTCTCTAGACTCCGCGCACTCATGATCGAAGACCTAAATCCCTATATCGACGCCGGTAAAATCACCGCCGCCGCCGCCGAAGCCCTCTCCAATCTCTCTCCCGGGGCATTCTGCACCCACCGCAGCTGGGGATTTGGCAAGATCGCCGGTTGGGAGTTGATCACGGGTCAGATCACGATTGATTTCGGCACGAAGAAGGGACACCCGATGCAACTCCAGTATGCCGCGGAGACCCTCACCCACATCCCTTCGGAACACATCCTCGCGCGTGCGGCGACCAATGCTGCAGCAGTCCGAGAACAGGCTGCTTCCGACCCGGTAGGGCTCGTCCGTTCCATTCTTGCAGATCACGGGGGCCAGGCCACAGCCGACGAAATCGCGGAAACGATTGTTCCCTCTGTCTTCGATCCAGCAAGTTTCAAGAAGTGGTTTGATGCCGCGAAGAAGAAGCTCAAAACTGATGGTCACTTCCTCATTCCGACAAAAAAAGGGGAGCCGATTGTCCTCCAGGAGACTTCCCAGAATCCCCACGAACGTCTGATCGGTGAGTTCCGTGCGGCACGCCACCCGAAGGGGCAGGTCGCGGCTCTCGACACGGCACTCAAATCACTCAATGACTTCGCCAAGGAAGTGGAGGAACTCCGTTCCCTAGCCACTGAGGTGGAAGAGGCAGCCAAACGCGGCGGCAGGATCCACGCCGCCAAGGCGATCGAACTCCTGATCATCCGTGACGAGATTTGTGCCAGGCACGAATCCCTCAAGCCCGGGCCCGAGGCGGCCAGCATCGCTTCACTCCTGGCTGATGCTCCGGCCAAGCTGATCGAAATTTTCGATGAGATCCCCGCCGCCAAGTATGGACGCGTACTTGAAGCCTTCCCTGCTGCCTTCCCAGAGAATTGGGAAGAGAAGGTGCTCCGTCTTACCCGCACCTCCGGACCCCGCCTGAGCGGCGAGATCTTCAAGCTCTTCGTGGCCCAAGGGAAGCGTGAGGCTTTTGCGGAACATACCCGCCGTTTGATCCGGGAGCGCTCCGCTAGCTCTGACTATGTTCTCTGGCTCTGCAAGGATCGGTCCAAGACCCTGCCCGAACTCATCGACGAGGAACTCTTCGCCGCCATTCTTGCGGCTATGGAGGCTGATCTCCACGCCGACATCAAGAGCAAGCGTCTTGAGGAGTTCCTCTTTGAAGATCGAGATCTCGTGGCCGACCTCCTTGGCAAGGCCGAACGCGACTCCGCCCGTCAGGCCTTCCGCAAGATCATGCTTAGCCCCGTCTTTGCGGATCTCAACAGGCGTTCCCTTTTGGCCCGCATCCTCAAGATCCACCCCGAACTTGAATCCCTAGTTACCGGGGATCAGGAGGCACCCACCGAGCGCGCCGAGAGTTTGGTCGTTTCCTGGGCCAGCCTTCAGCGTCGCAAGGAGGAGCTTGAGCACATTGAGAAGGTACTTATTCCCCAGAACATCCGCGACATCGCCACCGCCCGTTCCTACGGGGATCTGCGCGAGAACTTCGAGTTCAAGTCTGCCAAGGAGCAGCAGGCAGTTCTCAACCGTCAGAAGGGGGAGCTTGAGCTCATGCTCAATAACTCCCGCGGCACGAACTTCGAGAATGTCGATACCTCAGCCGTTTCCATCGGATCTGTGGTAACTGTGGAACCATCGGAAGGCGGTGCCCCTGAAACCTACAGCATCCTAGGAGCCTGGGACGGTGTTCCCGAGAAGGGTTGGGTCTCCTATCAGGCCGTCATCGGCAAAGCCTTGCTCGGTAAAAAGATCGGTGAGGTCATCGATCTCCCAGCAGACAAAGGCATCCGCTCCATGAAGATCGTTACGATCGAACCCTTTACCGACCTGGCCGCCCTGGGATCCACCGAGGGAACCACCTCCTAGAGCCAAGGGCGCAACACTTGCTTGAACCGTTTTAAACTTCCATCTACCAACTCCTAACTTCCAAATTCATGAACGACACAACCATCACAGCCATCCACGCCCGTGAGATCCTTGATTCCCGCGGCAACCCCACACTCGAAGCCGATGTTCACCTGGCAGGCGGAGCCGTAGGACGTGCCGCCGTCCCAAGTGGTGCCTCCACTGGGGAGCATGAAGCCGTGGAACTCCGTGATAACGTAAAGGGTCGCTACCTCGGCAAGGGTGTGAGTAAGGCCGTCGGCAATGTCATCAATCACATCGCTCCAGAACTTGTAGGATACAATGCCCTCGACCAGATCACCATCGACAACGTGATGAGAGAGCTGGATGGCACCCCGACCAAGAAGAAGCTTGGCGCTAACGCCATCCTCGGCGTCTCTATGGCCGTCGCTCGCGCTGCCGCCGCCCAACTTGGACTCCCTCTCTATAAATACCTCGGCGGTCCGAACGCCAAGGTACTGCCTGTCCCCATGATGAACATCCTCAACGGCGGCGCTCATTCCGACGCGCCGATCGACTTCCAGGAGTTCATGATCATCCCCAAGGGTCTCCCCACCTTCTCCGAGGCTCTCCGTGCCGGAACCGAAGTCTTCCACGCCCTCAAGGGTGTGCTGAAGGACCGCGGTCTCTCCACCGCCATCGGGGATGAGGGTGGCTTCGCCCCCAAGCTCAAGGGGGCTGAAGATGCCCTCGACTCCATCTCCCTCGCGGTTGAGAAGGCCGGATACAAGCTCGGAACGCAGATCGCGATCGGCCTCGATGTCGCCTCCAGCGAATTCTACGACGCCACCAAGAAGCAGTATGTCTTCAAAAAATCCGATGGTAGCCGCCGCTCCGGCGCCGAACTCGTTGCCTACTACAAGAAACTCTGCGGCAAGTACCCGATTATCTCGATCGAGGATGGCTGCGCCGAGAACGACTGGGCGACCTGGAAACTCCTTACCGAGGCACTCGGCGACAAGATCCAACTCGTAGGAGACGACCTCTTCGTGACAAATGTTGAGTTCCTCCGCAAGGGAATCGACAAGGGAGTGGCCAACTCCATTCTTGTGAAGGTGAACCAGATCGGCTCCCTGACCGAGACCTTCGACGCTATCGAGCTTGCCAAGGAGAACCGCTACACCGTTGTCATCAGTCACCGCTCCGGCGAAACCGAGGACACCACAATCTCCGACATCGCCGTCGCCACCAATGCCGGCCAGATCAAGACCGGCTCCCTCTGCCGTACCGACCGAGTCGCCAAATACAACCAACTTCTCCGCATCGAA
>CAIXGT010000128.1 GCA_903919105.1 uncultured Spartobacteria bacterium
GGAAGAGTCACTTTCAGTTCATCTCCCCGACAGAGAACCAGATCCTTACCGACATCTCCTTGAGTTATATCCAGCTGGTTAGCTAGGAGAATCCCCGGTACCAGCATCAGAAAAAAACCAGCGATGAAGGAGGCTTTCATGGAGAAAAAGGATGATCAGCCCACGGTAGATCGGAAAGGTGTTTTTCTGGCTGTCTCGCCGGCTTAGTTACAGTTAAGCTCCCTGATCGTGCAGAAGCCCGAGACACTCTTTCTAATCGCCGGCAACGGTTCCTACCCCCGGCTTGCCGCCAAGGGCGCCCGAGAGGCTGGCGTCTCCAAGATCGTGGCAGCAGCCTTCGAGGGAGAAACCGATCCGGCGATAGCCGGCTTTGTGGATGAGATCCAATGGATGCGCGTAGGCCAACTCGGTCGCCTGATCACCGCCGCCAAGAAAAGCGGGGCAACCGCATCGATGATGGCCGGTCAGATCGCACCGGGAAATCTCTTTGACCTACGGCCCGATTTCCACGCTCTGCTCCTGCTGGCCAAGCTGAAGGAACGCAATGCCGAGACGCTCTTCGGAGCGATCGCCGACGAACTCGAAAAAGCGGGTGTTCCTCTCCTCGCGGCCACCACCTTTCTGGAAAATCAACTCGCCACAGAAGGTCTCATCGCCGGTCCCAAGCCAAAAGATCGACTCCTGGAGGATATTGCCTACGGCCTTGGTATCGCCAAGGAAGTGAGCCGCCTCGATATCGGCCAGACAGTTGTTGTGAAGAAGGGAACGGTCCTTGCAGTCGAGGGATTCGACGGTACAGACTCCACCATCCGCCGGGGAGGCGAACTCGGAAACGGCGAAGCCGTCGTCGTGAAGGTCTCCAAACCGCGCCAAGACATGCGCTTTGATGTTCCGATCGTCGGCCCCCGCACGCTGGAGACGGCGGCCGCCGCAGGAGTCGCAGCCATCGCGATGGAATCGGGACGCACCCTCTTTCTCGAGAAAGATCAAGTCCAGTCACTTGCCACCCAACACAACATCACCCTCTGGGGAATCCCATCATGAATACTATTCGCGCCGGCGTCGTCGGCCCAGGCAGCATAGGCATCAACCACGCCCGCATCTACAGCGAGCTTCCCGACTGTGAACTCGTCGCCATCTACGACGCCAACCGGGCGAACGCGGAAAAAGTCGCCTCCAAGTACGGCGGCAAGCCGTGCTCCTCGCTGGATGAATTCGCCGAACTGATCGATATCGCCTCCGTGGCGACCCCGACGGAATCCCATCACGAAGTCGGCACCTTCCTCCTGAAGAAGGGAAAGCATCTTCTGATCGAGAAGCCGATCGCTACGAATACGGCCCAGGCCTTGGATCTGGCAGCCACTGCCGCCGTCAACAACTGTATCCTCCAGGTCGGCCACATCGAGCGCTTTAATCCCGGTCTCGAGGCCCTTGAGCAGCAACTGGCGAATCCCCGATTCCTCGAGGTCACACGCCTCTCCCCCTATCCCAACCGGAGCATGGATATCGGGGTCGTCCTCGATGTCATGATCCACGATCTGGAGATCCTGCTCCACTTGGTCCGCTCTCCAGTCATCAGCGTGGACGCAGTCGGCATAGCCGTCCTCAGCAAGGGAGAGGACATTGCCAATGTCCGTATCCGCTTCGAGAACGGCTGCGTTGCAAATCTCACAGCCAGCCGTATCAGCCGCGACAAGGTCCGTAAGATCCGTATCTTCCAAGAGGACGCTTACCTCTCGCTCAACTATCAAAACCAAAGCGGCTACATCCTCCGCCTCAATAAAGGCGCTATCAAACGCGAGCGGGTCAAGGTGGTCAAGGGAGAGCCCCTTCAGCGTGAGCTTGCTGCCTTTGTCACTTGTGCCCGCGACGGCGCTCAACCCCGTGTCACGGGACGCGAGGCGGCGGCGGCCCTCGACTTGGCGATCCAGATCACGAAGCAGATCGAGGAGGCAGATCCCCGGAAGAAATCGCCGACTCTGCCTGCATGAGCACGGTGGGTCGCCATCTCGCGATCATCGCCGGAGAGGCCAGCGGCGACACGCATGGCGTTGCCCTGATGCGTTCGCTTCGGCA
>CAIXGT010000129.1 GCA_903919105.1 uncultured Spartobacteria bacterium
CGCTCATGTCATTGGCCAGGACCTTGCCAAGCGCACTCTCTCGGTTGCCGTTCACAACCACTACAAGCGAATCGCGATGGAACGTCACGGATTCTCACCGGGACTCCTCTCCGAGGGACTGGCCGATGTGGAGGTCGAGAAGAGCAATGTGCTTCTGATCGGTCCGACCGGTTCAGGAAAGACCCTGCTTGCCCGCACGCTGGCCCGCATCCTGGATGTTCCCTTCTGCATCGCCGATGCCACGACACTGACCGAGGCCGGATATGTCGGTGAGGATGTCGAGAATATCGTTCTGCGCCTGCTTCAGAATGCGGACTACGACGTGAAGAAGGCTGAGATCGGCATCGTCTACATTGACGAAATCGACAAAATCGGCCGTAAAACCGACAACGTCTCCATCACGCGCGATGTCTCGGGCGAGGGAGTCCAGCAGGCACTCCTGAAGATCCTCGAGGCCACCACGTGCAACGTCCCCCCTCAGGGCGGACGCAAGCATCCGCATCAGGAATATATCCAGCTCAACACGCAGAATATCCTCTTTATCTGCGGTGGCGCTTTCGTGGGACTCGACAAGATCATCCAGAGACGCACCGGAGGGAAGACCCTCGGCTTCCATGCTAAGGAAAATGATATCGAAGGGCCGATGGATGAGCTCAAGATTCTTGAGTCCGTCGAACCCGAGGATCTTCTCGCCTTCGGTATGATCCCAGAGTTCATAGGTCGTCTTCCGGTATTGACGACTCTCCAACAGCTCAACGCAGAGGAACTGGTGCGTATTCTCACCGAGCCCAGAAATGCCCTGGTCAAGCAGTTCACCAAGCTCCTGGCCATGGATGACATTTCACTCACAGTCACCAAAGATGCACTTATTGCCCTTGCCGAGTCAGCTCTTAAGAAGGGGACGGGTGCCCGTGCCCTCCGCTCGCTTCTCGAGAAGATCATGCTGGATGTCATGTACGAGGCTCCTGATCGCGAGGATTTTGCCGGAGTAACTCTCAACCGCGCCGTGGTCGAAGGGCGGAAATCCGCTCTGATCCGACGTCGTCAGGAAAAGGACGCTGCTTAATTCCGTGGTCAGGAAGGCTGATCTCGAGGTGATTCCGACCCCCGGGCGGATGGCGCCCAATCAGGATCTACGGGCAGCAAGGGAGGAGCTGATTCTCAAATCACGATCCTTCCAGAAGGTGGAATGCGATTTTGGAGCTTCCAAGGGAAAATTTTTATCCGAGAGCGCCCTGCTTAATCCATCGGTTTTTTTTGCGGGAATCGAAGGCATTTCCGACCGAGTGAAGCGAGGCAATAGGAAGATCGAGCGCCTAGGGATTCCCAATGCTGCTCTATGGAGGGGTTGGGGGAAAGAATCACTCGATGACCTTATCCCCGCTGGATTTCTGGACACCCTCCATGTCTCCTTTCCAGATCCCTGGCCGAAGCGACGTCATTGGTTCCGGAGATTGGTGAATATCTCTTTCCTGGAGGTAGCTGTGAACAAATTGAAACCGGAGGGCATTCTTAGACTTCAGACGGATCACCTAGGGTATTTTGCTTCCATGAAGTATCAACTCAGCTTGCACGGAGGATGGATTGAGACCTCATGGGAGGACGATCTGCAGAGGCCCGTTACCGAGTTTGAGACGATTTTCAGGGAGAAGGGAGATCCCATCGGGAGGATTGCCGTGAAGAGGTTGAAGGGTTGAACCAAGCCGGTGGGAACCGGCGCAAAAGGTTCGTGGGAACGAAGCTTAGTCATGCCGAAGGCAGTCCGAGCATCGCTCGGATGGCTGATCCGGGAGGATCGACAGACAATAGAATGCCGAAGGCATCCCGCTAGGGCGGCACGGCTTGCCGGGAGGCAAGTGCCGTCAAG
>CAIXGT010000130.1 GCA_903919105.1 uncultured Spartobacteria bacterium
GGCATTGCGATGCTGATGCAGATCCGCGGCAAAGGGGAAGGGAATCAGGAGAGACGGAAGCGAGAACTGCGAAATCTCGCTGAGGCTTGCCGCGCCGGCACGCGACACCACAAGGTCGGCGGCGGAATAAGCTTGTTCCATCCGGTGATGGAAGGAAGCAACATGAGAGGCAATACCCTCCCTTTGGTAATTGATGGCAGCCAGGTTGTCATCGCGCTCCCCGGTGAGATGAATGACTTGCAGGGGCTTGTTCTCTCCGTTGCGGAAATCCTTCAGAAAAGCGGCCGAGCGGAAGAGGAGCTGGTTGATTCCGGCTGCACCCTGGCTCCCACCCATCACTAGGAGTGTCGGCAGTTCCGGATCCAGACCGAATGCGGCACGCGCCTCCCCCTTGGGAAGCGGGGTCCCGAGATTACGGCGCACCGGAGTTCCTGTCACGATGCAGGTGCTCTTCGGAAAGGAGGGTTCACAGACCTTCAATCCCAGCAGAACGCGGTCCGTCCAACGTGAGGCGAGACGGTTAGCGCGTCCGGCAATCGCATTGGACTCGTGCAGGTAGCAGGGAATGCCGGAGAGACGCGCCGCCAGCAGAGGAGCAGCGGAGGTAAATCCTCCCATCCCAAGGACACCGGCGGGGTGATAGCGCGAGTAGAGCTGTCTGCAGGTGCTGAAGCTCTCCCAACCCCTCTTCAGGAACCGTAGAAATGCCGGGGAGAGGAGCGCGGGCATTCCGATGGAGGGAAGCTTCTCACAACGGAACTCGGCATGATCCCTCAGCGCCACAGCATCGATCTCCTTCTCCGAGACAAGCAACAGAACCTCGTGGCCGCGTTCATGCAGGACCTCGGCGACAGCAAGGCCTGGAAAGAGATGGCCTCCGGTACCACCGCAGGCAATGACGAATTGTTTGGGGACCGCCATGCGTGATTCCTAGATTCTGGGAACGGATCGTCCTGCGAGGACGACCTGCCTCTCCGTAGCAGGAGCGATCGGGGTGCCGGTGCGGTGAATGTTGACAAGGATTCCAATCATGAAGAGACAAACGGCCATGTTGCTTCCCCCGTAACTGATGAAAGGCAGGGGCATCCCTTTGTTGGGAAGCATCGAGGTCGTCATCCCGATATTGACTGCTGCCTGCAACGAGATCAACAGGAGGATTCCCATGGCTAGAAGTTTTCCGAAGCGATCCTTGGCATTGGCAGCTATAAGGCCTCCACAGAGGACGATGAGAATAAATCCCAGGAGAACAAGCCAGGTGAAACGGAGTCCAAGTTCCTCGCCGATCATCGGAAAGATGAAGTCGGTGTGGGCATAGGGCAGATAGAGCATCTTCTGGCGTCCTTCCCCGAGTCCGAGCCCCTCGAATCCACCGGAACCGAATGCAATCAAGGCCTGCCATTGCTGGAGTCCTTTGCCCAACTTGTCGGCGTCGGGATGCATGAAGGTCATCATGCGGGCGGCTCGTTCCGGAATCAGCATGGCGATTCCAAGCAACCCCATAAGCCCCGCTCCGCAAAGTCCGGCGATGATCACCCAATTAGCACCCCCCACCAGACAGATGGCGAGTGTCGTGGCTCCAATGAGGGCTGCTGTCCCGAGATCCACCTCCTTGGCAACAAGGCCCATGATGACGGCCACGACGCCGATCGGAATCACGAACCCATCCAGCAGTTTCCGGGGATCCGTCTCTTCGCGGGAAAACCACCAGGCGACAAAGAAAACTGCCGCGATTTTCCCGAACTCGCTGGGCTGGAAGACAAGAACGTGCAGGTTGAGCCAGCGATGTGACCCGTTGATCTTCATTCCCACATGGGGAACAAAGCAGAGAGCGAGCAGGAGGACCGAGACTCCGAACCAGATTTTCCAGGTGCGTTGCCAGAGATGATAATCGGTCATCGCGCCCACAACGCAGACCCCCATGCCGATGATCAGCCAAAAGATATCCTTTTTGACAAAGTAGTAGATGTCACCGTGACTCTCCTGGGCATAA
>CAIXGT010000131.1 GCA_903919105.1 uncultured Spartobacteria bacterium
ACAGGGACCGATGACTAGCCGAAGATCGCTCGAAGCAAGGTTGGTGACTTCAAGAAGCTGTCGGATAGCTTGAGGAACAATCTCAAGTTCGGTTCCCTTTTTGCCGGAGTGGACAAGCGCTCCTGCAGAGCCATCATGGGCGACGATCCAGACTGGTGCGCAGTCGGCCACGGCGATCCCAAGTGTGAGCCCTCTCGTGTGTGTTATCAGACCATCCGCTCCCGGGATCGGAGATGAAATAGCCTTGGTGATCAACGACACCTTATTTCCGTGAACCTGCTCGGATGTGACCAGAGGATAGCGATCCAGGCCTGATTCCTTAAGCAGGCAATGATGATGAGGTGCCAGCAACTCCATGGCAGAGGCACGATCCACGGCCACGGGCAGGTCGGGAATACGACCAATAAAGTATGCCGCGATCCCAGGGATCCCATCGAGGGGCTCAACCGACTCGACGGGGGTGATGATCAAAGCCGAAAAAGATTAGTCCGCTGACTTCGACGGTGCCTGCTCCTGAATCCGGACGGTGGAGCTCTTGATCAAATCATTAAAATTATCGGAAGGAGGAAGGGGGTCCTCCTTCCGGAGCGAACGAGGAAGTGAGGGGCGTTTTTTATGTTCTTCGTTGATGTTCTGGTAGCGCTTCTGCTCCCATTTGTTCATCGGGTCCTTGAAGAACTCCTCGTATTGAGTGTTAAGCGAAAGGGCCTGATCGTACTGCGCCAGTCCCTGAATGTAGCTGTAGAAAGCGTTGAGCACAGAGGTCTGAGCCTGAAGCAACTGAACCTGGGCGTTGATCACGTCGAGTTGCACGCCAGCGCCCGCATCGAGACGCTCGCGGGAGAGGCGCAGGGCCTCAACTGCCTGCTCGACGGTCGCCTTCTGGCTATCGATGGTCTCGCTTGCCTGCTTCAGGTTGGAGATTGCCTGCTGGACTTGGAGGATGACCTGGCGGACGCCATTATCGTAAGCGACCTTGTAGTTCATCATCGTTGCTTTTGCCGATTTCACATTTCCGTAGGTGGCGAGACCGTCGAAGATGGCCCAGCTGCCAGTGACTCCGAAGAACCATCCTTCGACCACGGTGGATAGTGAATTGTCGTAGTTATAGCTCTGCATCTTGTATCCCCCGTTGGCGTTGAGTGTGGGGAACCAGCCCGCGATGGCCGCAGTGATTTTCTTGGCCGAGACGAGGATATTCATACGCTGGGCCTTGAGCTGCGGGTTGCGCACGAGTGCGGTGTGGATCGAGGCGTTGCTGTCGATCTTACGCGGGGTGTAATCGAGGTTGCCGACGACATCGAAGGGGATCTCGATATTCTGGATGTTCGGATAGTTTAGGCCGATCGTGGTGACCAGAGTGAAGAGGGCGATGCGCAGATTGTTTTTGGCCTGGATCAGCGGCGGTTCGGCGTTCGCTAACTGCACCTGGGCCTGAAGGACGTTGAAGCGGGGTACCGTTCCGGCGTCGTAGCGACTCTGCTGGTCGGTTACTTGGGTCTGGTAGAGGGCCACCTGCTGTTCATTGGCAATCACGAGCGCGCGATCGAGAACGACTTGATAGAATTGCTGAATGACCGTCGCGATTGTCGCATCGATTGTCTGACGGAGCTGGAAGTAGGCGATCTGCTCTGAGAGCTTCGCTGCGCCCGTTAGAGAGGGGGTCTTCCAGCCGTCGAAGAGAAGCTGGTTCCCTTGCAAGGCTATGTTCCAGCTGGCGCTGTTAGGAGTAAAAGCAGATGCATAGGGGCTGCCGTTTTGAGTTGTGGATGGAACCTGGCCGTTTTGAAACGAGGGCGCCACCCAGGAGTAGGCGGCTTGCTGAACCCCTGCTTGCGGAAGCAGTCCTGCACGGACTGTGATGTAGTTTCCGGAGGCCTGACGGATGGCGGTGATGGAGGTCAGGATCTGGGGGTTCTTCTGGAGGGTGAGCTGCACGCAATCATCAATGGTCAGCTTGCGCGCATTCTTGGCGATCACTCCCGGGATGACGGCGTTGCCCGCTTTGGCAAGGGCCTCGGCAGTGAGTGGGATGTTGTTCACGCTGTTCTTGAGGCCGAAGGCATTCGTTCCAGCAGTTGGCATCGTGATGGGGCCGCCAGTAGCTGTGGGCAAAGGGCCTATCAGGGAACTCGGAGTGATCGGGTTGGTGATCATCGGAGCCTGGGGAAGATTGGGCTGGATGATGTTTGGAAGATTAGGCAACTGGTTGGTCCCCGCGTTCAGTCCCTGTGGCATCGCCGGAGGATTGGTGGCAATGGAGGGGAGTACCGAGGCGCCCGTTACCGAGAGATCGGCCGAAGAGGGAGAGTTCGTGGTGATGACAGAATCATTGGTTGCAGCCTGCGCATTCACCTGAGAGCCGACAGAAAGACCCATGAGCGACTGATCAGCCACAGAGGGTTTGTTGGTTGCGACAATGGGATTGGTACTCAGCACCTGGAGTGCATCAATTGCCCCGGTTGCAATCCCGGCCTCGGTATTGTCATTCGAGGGGGCAGCCGTTGATTGATAGGCGACGGCAAGCAGAAAGCCTGCAGCAAGCAGTATGGTGAGTTTTTTCATCGATGGCAGGATGTGCAGTAATCGTGTATTTTTTTGTAAATGTCCAACCAAGCCCTCTGTTCCGCGGGCTCCAGACGTTCCATGACCTTTTCGAGGTTGGCTGCCATTTCCTTGCGGATCCCCTCCACAAGTCGGCTTCCCTTTGGGGTTGCGTGAACCCTTACTTTTCTCCGGTCTTCCTTGTCCGCAGAGCGTTTGACATAGCCTAGTTTTTCCAATCGCTGCACAAGCCCCGTCGCTGCAGGCATGCTGTGATCCATAAGTGCTGCAATGCAGCTCATTCCGGAAGGCCCTTGTGAACAGAGATGTCCAAGCAGGAAAAACTGTGGGAAGGAGACCTTACCCCGTGCCAGTTCTCCCATTAGGCTGGCCAAGAAACGCCGCTGCATCACCATGATGATCTCGGCAAGAGAATCCACCTCCTCAAGCTTAAGCGGTTTAAGCAAGTTGGGTGTAGGGTCTGCAGAATGGATCATGAGAGGGCGGGCATCTCCAAAGAATTCCTGAGAATTCCTTAAGGTGATTAAGGATCTTGATAGTGCTTGAAATCTGGGACTGAAGTCAATCTCTCCCAGTTCCCCCAATCCAGATTCCAATCCCAATCTTTAAGATGCAATTGGAGCTATTGCTTCAGCAAGTCTCCGGGTTCCGGATGACCATGCTCTATCTCCGCGACAAAATAAGGGGGGGTGATCTCGGCGACCTTGAGGTGTGTAGGGTCCTCACCATTACTGGTCACCAGAAGAGAGCTTCCCGTGGTGACCATGATTCCTGGCTCCAGCTCCGCAATCACATAACTCCCGTCATTTGAGATGGTCCTAATGACGCCAACCGTGAGCAATGCGACCGCCCTTTTGGGGTTCTGAGGTTGCTCTTTCCGTGCGAATAGATGAAAGAAGTCCGCTGGGTGAGTCAGACGATAAATCGGGCCTTGTGTGGCCGATGGCGACAGCCTGTTGGCTGGCTGGCCTGCCTGATGATTCTGATCCTTAATCCTATCCCTATCCCCAATCTTGATTTGAGCACATCCGATGATGACGAACAGGCCAAGTGCGAGAATGAACCTGATCATGCTGGGAAAATGCACCTCCTCCTCATGCACGCGTATAATCCGGAAATCAATCCCCCATTCGTTTCGACTTGACCCCGCTTCTGGGCTTATCTCTTTTCCCAGACTTGCGCGCAGAAGGATCAACCCCCATAAATCTGGCAGACATGCCCTTTTCCTCAACTGCCAAGCCTGCCAAATCAGCTAAGTCTGGCAAGGTCGCTTACCTTGGCCCTGAGGGTACCTTTTCCCACCTGGTTGAGCTGCGACGTTTTCCAAAAAGAGTAGGGCTTCCCGTGGCCACCATCACCGAGGTATTTCATGCCGTACGTTCAGGGCAGGCCCAACTGGGTATTGTGCCGATCGAGAACTCCTCCGGAGGTACCATTACCGAGACTGTCGACCTGCTCATTGAGCAAGCCGGTAAGATTTTTATTACTGAGGAGCTGGCTCTGGATGTCCGCCTAGCACTGCTGGGGCGCGCCGGTACGGTGTTCGATAAGCTGAAGTCTGTTTATTCGCATGTGATGCCCCTCCGCCATCACCGTGACTGGATCATGGAAAACCTTCCGAGAGCCACCATGATCGAGAGCTCAAGCACGGCGGAAGCCGCCAAAAAAGCTGCGCTTTCCGCCACCTCGGTTGCCCTTGCGGCTCCAGGTGCCGCGAAGCTTTACGGCCTTTCCATTCTGAAATTTCCCGTCCGCCCAGAGGCGGTGAATGTCACTCATTTTTTTGTGATCTCAGCTACGCCATCCAAATCGCCGAAAGAGAAACGCTGCAAGACGGCAATCGTCGCCGCCCTTCCCCAGACTTCGGGCAGTCTGCATCGTTTTCTGGGACCCTTTGACCGTGCCGGAGTGAACCTTTGCAGGATTGTCTCGCGTCCAGTTCCCGGACAGCCCGAGACCTATGTCTTTTACCTGGAGATCGAGGGATCTGCCCAGGATGCCAAAGTGAAAAAAGCCCTGGCGGGGGCACTCCGTCTTTCGGTGCGCCTCGAGTTGCCGGGATCGTACGCTACCAAACCGCGCTATCGGAGCGTGCGCTGACTTGCCTTTCGCACCGAGTTGCAGCAAACAGATACCATGTTCCCACTACGCCGAATCCTTACTCTTCTTGCGGTTTGCCTGTTGGGAGCCTCTCTCCAGGCGGCAGATGCTCCGACCATAACCGTTCGTAAGAGTGATGCCCTGAATATCGCCTTCACCGGAATCGGTGGAAGCGAAGGAGCCCTTGCCTCCAAGGTGGTCCAGAATGACCTGACGCTTGCCGGATGGTTCGCGTTGGTCCAGTCCGGGATGGCTTCCTTCACGGTCAGCGGCACATTCGCCGGAGGAGTTCTTCAGGGAAAGGTTGTCAAGGGTAGTGAAATAGTGCTTTCCAAGAACTACACTGGAAGTCCCCGGATGGCCTCTCACCAGTTTGTGGATGATATCGTCCAGACCTTGACCGGTCACAAGGGGATTGCCACAAGCACAATTGCCTTTGTTGGCAATCGGAGTGGCAGGAAAGAGATCTACCTTGCCGACTATGACGGCTCCAATGGTCGTCAACTCACCCATGACAATGGCCTGAGTGTCTCACCGGCACTCAGCCCCAACGGCCATCGGCTCGCCTATACCGGTTACCAGGCGGGGTACGCAGATATCTACCTCATTGATCTGGCAACGGGAGCCCGCCTCCGTCTGGTCAAATTTCCCGGTACCAATTCAGGCGCACGTTTTTCTCCCGACGGGAACCTTCTCGCATGCTCCGTCAGCAAGGATGGGAATCCCGAGCTTTATGTGGTCAGTCTGAGTGGCGGAGCACGCCGTCTGACTCACACCCGAGGAGCCGAATCGAGCCCAGCCTGGTCTCCGAACGCCGCAGAGCTCATTTACTCCTGTGATGAAACCGGTGCACCGCAGCTTTACAAGATCTCCTCGACGGGGGGTAGCGGCCGTCTTGTCCCAACAGGATTCGGTTACTGCACCGAACCAAGTTGGTCACCCGACGGCCAGAGGCTTGCTTTTAATGTCCGTTCGGGTGGCGGTTTCTCCGTCGCAGTGATGGATCTGAATGGGGGTGGAGCTCGGATCGTCGCCCAGGGTGAGAATCCTGTCTGGGGGGCCGATTCACGCCATGTCGTCTACAGCACCGGCAGCACCATTTCCTTGCTTGATGTGCCAACCGGCAAATCCATTCCCGTTATCAGCGGCCTCGGCAAAGTCACGGAACCGACCTGGACTCGATAGTCACCATGAAGCTTTTGAAGGCGAATCTCCGGACAAGAAAATCGTACTCCCACTCTTGATCTTTTCCCCCTTTTAACCCTGTATAGATTTATGCGTTTTCAAACCTTTGCCCTCCTCTCCATCGCTGCCCTGCTTGCACTTTCAGGCTGCTCTAACAAGAAGAACAAGCAATACGCAGGCGTCGACGGCGACTATGTGAGCGGTACGCCCCTAGGAGAACGGACCGAGGGTGCTAACTTCATGGGTACGAACGTGCAGCGCGGTCAGTATGCATCGGTCCAGTTCGGGTATGACAGTTCCTCTGTTGCTCCCGACCAAGAGTCCAAGGTGGCCGCTGTCGCCGATGCCCTTAAGGGAAGTGGCAAGACCGTGATCGTGGCCGGATTCACCGATGAGCGCGGCACGCAGGAGTACAACCGTAGTCTTGGTGAGA
>CAIXGT010000132.1 GCA_903919105.1 uncultured Spartobacteria bacterium
AGGGGGTCAATACCACTGACTCGGCCGTACAAGTCATGCATATCCCCACGGGCAAGATCGTCCGCTGTCAGGATGGCCGCAGCCAGCAGAAGAACAAGGAGAAGGCCCTCACCATCTTGCGCTCGAGACTTCTTGAGGAGAAGCGCGAGGAGGAGGCCCAGAAATACGCTGCCCACCGCAAGAGCCAGATCGGCTCCGGGGGACGCGAGGAGAAAATACGTACCTACAACTTCCCGCAGAATCGGCTCACCGAGCACCGCATTGGAGTGACCCTCTACAATCTCGATCGCTTCATGGAGGGGGAAATCGCCGACCTGATCGCCGCCATCGGGGCCGCCGACACCCAGCAGCGTCTCGAGGCCTCGGTCTCCCAGTAGCATGGCGACCGCCATGATGTCCCTTCTGGAGGTGCTCAAGGGAGCCTCCGAATTCCTGGGCAAGCAGGGAGTGGAGTCGCCAAGACTTAATGCCGAGCATCTGCTGGCTCATGTCCTAAATCTCAAGCGCATGGATCTCTACCTGCAGTTTGACAGGCCCCTGGGCGAGACCGAGCGAGCTCCGCTACGGGATTTTATCCGCAGGCGCGGCTCTGGCATCCCTCTCCAGCATCTTCTTGGTACCGTCGAGTTCTGCGGACGCACGTTCAAGAGCGACGCCAGGGCCCTGATCCCCCGACCCGAGACCGAGCAGTTGGTCGAGCGCGCCCTGACATACACCAATCTAGCCTCCAATAATTCCTCTATTCTGGATGTCGCCACGGGCAGCGGCATCATTCCCCTTACCCTGGCTCTGGAGCGTCCCGACGCCGTGATCATTGCTGCTGATATTTCTCCCGAGGCCCTAACACTTGCCCGAGAGAATGCAGCACTCCTCGGAGTCGATCGCATCATCTTTCACGAAGCCGATCTCATCCCGGCGTCCTTGAGTGATAAATCCATCGATCTTATCACTGCCAATCTCCCCTATATTCCCTCCGCAGAGATCTCCACACTCAGCCGCGAGGTGCAACACGACCCCCTGCTAGCGCTGGACGGTGGTGCTGATGGACTGGATCTGATCCGCCGACTGGTACCCATGGCCTTCGAGCGCCTAGCCCCCGGCGGACATCTCCTCCTGGAGATTGGAATTAACCAGTCGGAAGAGGTCGTGAATTGCCTTGCAGGGCATAATTATCGCGACATTACCGCCCTCCCCGATTACCAAGGAATCTTGCGTTTTATCGAAGCGATGAAGGGCAATTGATCAGGAAAAAAGAAACGCATTATGGATAAGATTCTCGTTCACGGAGGCAGAAGCCTGGAGGGTGAAGTCCGCATCGGAGGTTCCAAAAACTCCGCTCTGCCGATCCTGGCCGCCACCCTGCTGACCAAGGAAAAGTGCGTTATCGATAGGGTTCCCGACCTGAGCGACATCCACTACATGCTCACCATTCTCAGCAGCCTGGGTGCCGAGGTGGAGCGTGCCAGCGGCGTGGTCCAGATCCGCGCCGAGAAGATCATCACGGAAGCCCCCTACGAGATCGTCCGGAAGATGCGTGCCTCCGTCTGCGTGCTCGGTCCCCTGCTTGGTCGTGAGAAGTCGGCCAAGGTTTCCCTGCCCGGCGGGTGCGTCATCGGGGACCGTCCGATCGACCTTCATCTGAAAGGATTCGAGGCCCTAGGGGCCAAGGTGACAGTCAAGGGCGGAGACATCCTGCTTCATGCCGAGAAGCTCAAGGGAGCCCGCATCAATCTGCGAGGCCGACATGGCCCGACCGTTCTGGGCACTGGGAACATCATGATGGCTGCCGTCCTAGCCGAGGGAACGACTGTCATCGAGGGAGCCGCCGAGGAACCCGAGGTCGTCGATCTGGCCCGCTTCCTTACTTCCATGGGAGCTAGGATTTCAGGTGCCGGCTCCCATCACCTTGAGATCGAGGGAGTCACCGAACTCCACGGGGCCAATCACACCGTCATCCCCGATCGTATCGAGGCGGGAACTTTTCTCGTGGCTGGAGCCATCGCAGGGAAGAGAGTTACGATCACCCGGACCGAACCAAACCATCTCGGAGCCGTCATTCATGCTCTCACGGAGGCGGGATTCGAACTTACCCACACTAACGACACCGTCACCATATCGCCGAACGGCTCACGCAAGCCACTCCATCTGGAGACCATCCCCTACCCCGGCTTCCCGACCGACATGCAGGCCCAGTTCTGTGCCATGCTTTCGACCATGAAGGGTACCAGCGTTGTCAGCGAAACCGTCTTTCCGCAGCGCTTCATGCATGTCGCGGAACTCAAGCGTATGGGAGCACACATCGATCTCGCCGACCACCGCGCGACCATTCACGGAGTAGAGCGCCTCAGTGGAGCCCCTGTCATGGCCAGCGATCTACGCGCCTCGGCCGCCCTTGTCCTAGCAGCCCTGCCCGCAGACGGAGTGACCGAGATCAACCGCGTCTACCACATCGACCGCGGTTATGAGGCCATCGACGAGAAGTTGAATGGCCTCGGCGCTCATATCGAGCGCGTCAAAGCGTGAGCTAGGTCTTTTGTTGCTGAGTGTCTTTGGTCTACGGTTGCAAAGCTGAGTGGTGGAAAGAACGAATTTTGGCTATGACATGTCATGGCTCAGAGTAAGGGCGAGGCAATAGCTGTACTACAGCATTCCTTGAGCGTCTTAATCTCCACTTTAATTACCTTCACTCTAACACAAAAGTGCTCCCCCCAGCCCGAGTCTTAGTTTTCTTTGGGGACTGAAGGAGCCCGAAGGGGAGTTTGTTTTCGGTCGGGGCGGTTTGTGAGACTACAAAATCTTCTCGGACTCGTTCGGAAAGGATTTACCCATCCCCGATAAAGGGATGGGTGTTCCTTTTAAAGTGTTGAAGGATTACTCCTCTCCCTTACTTAGTTTGGTCAGGACGCTGAGATCTTCTAAAGTGGAGGTATCCCCCGTCAGTGACTGACCACCGGCAACCTGTTTTAACAAACGGCGCATGATCTTGCCGGAGCGGGTCTTAGGAAGCAACTCGGCGAAGCGAATCTCGTCAGGCTTGGCGATAGGGCCGATCAAGTTACCGACATGGTTACGGAGTTCGTTTTTGAGCTGCTTGCTGGGCTTTTGATCCTCACGCAGGGTCACGAATGCGACGATCCCTTGACCCTTAATCTCGTCGGGACGACCGACCACTGCAGCCTCGGCAACGGCTGGGTGGCTGACTAGTGCGCTCTCCAACTCGGCGGTGCCAAGACGATGGCCAGCGACATTGAGCACGTCGTCGATGCGGCCAACGATCCAGAAGTTTCCATCCTGGTCACGGCGGGCCCCGTCACCAGTGAAGTAAGCTCCCTTGACCTCGCTCCAGTACTGCTTGCGATAGCGGGTCTTGTCACCCCAGATCCCCCGTAACATGGAGGGCCAAGGTTTACGGATAACGAGCTTGCCACCCTGACCATGGGATACCTCGTTGCCATGATCATCAACGATCGCGGCATCAATCCCGAAGAAGGGCAGGGTAGCTGTGCCGGGCTTGCAGGGAGTGGCGCCAGGAAGCGGTGCAATCATGTGGGCTCCAGTCTCGGTCTGCCACCAGGTGTCGACTATCGGGCAACGCTCGGCTCCGATGTTCTCGTGGAACCACATCCAAGCCTCGGGATTGATCGGTTCGCCGACGGTGCCGAGCAGGCGCAGGGAGGAAAGGTCGTGCTTGGCAGGATGCTCGTCACCCCACTTCATGAACGCGCGGATGGCGGTCGGAGCAGTGTAGAAGATGCTGACCCCGTAGGCCGCGATGAGCTTCCAGAATCGGTCGGGCTCAGGCCAGTTAGGCGCCCCCTCGTACATGAAGCAGGTTGCTCCGTTGGTCAATGGTCCGTAGACAAGGTAGCTGTGACCGGTGATCCAGCCGATGTCGGCGGTACACCAGTAGACGTCATCCTCCCGAAGATCGAAGATGTACTTTGTCGATGCGTAGGTGCCGACAAGATAGCCGCCGGTGGTGTGGAGGATCCCCTTCGGCTTTCCCGTGGAACCGCTGGTATAGAGAATGAAAAGCGGGTGCTCGCTGTCGAGGTGCTCGGGAGGGCAGTCGGCGGTGACATACTCCATCTCCCGATGCCACCAGACATCGCGTCCTTCCTCGATGTGGATCTCGCTGTCGGCGCGGCGGAATACGATGACCTTCTTCACGGAGGTATCGCCCTCAAGCGCGTGGTCGACATTCTGCTTAAGTGTGACGAATTGGCCACGGCGGTAACCCCCATCGGCAGTGACGATGAGCTTGGCCCCAGAATCGGCAAGACGATCCTTGATGCTTTCGGAGCTGAAGCCGCCGAAGACGACGCAATGAACCGCCCCCATGCGGGCACAGGCCAGCATAGCAATGGAGGCCTCGGGGATCAGGGGCATGTAGATGAGGACTCGCTCCCCTTTTTTGACTCCGTTGCGCTTGAGCACATTGGCGAACTTGCAGACCTCGCGATGAAGTTGGCGGTAGGTGATGACTTTTTTGTCACCAGGCTCCCCTTCCCAGATGATGGCGGCCTTGTTGGCACGAGGGGTGTCGAGATGGCGGTCGAGGCAGTTCTGTGAGGCGTTCAGCTTGGCACCAACAAACCACTTGGCATAAGGGAGCTTCCAGTCGAGGACCTTGGTCCATTTCTGTAGCCAGTGGAGTTCTTTGGCCTCCCTGGCCCAGAATTTATCGGGGGTCTTCACCGACTCGGCATGGAGCTTCTTGTACTCGGCCATGCTCTTGATCCGCGCTTTTTTAGAAAACTCAGCAGAGGGCTTGAAAACGCGGTTCTCGACAAGATGGGATTCGATGTTCTTGGACATACTTTAGGAGGGTATAAGATTTTTAACTGTGGAACGAATCCCCTTTTCATCAGAAAGAGATGAAAAGAAAAAGAATAACTTCTCTCTTTACTTTCCCAACCATCATTTTCCCACTTCCCTACTTCACTTTGCTATTTCTATTTCCCTCTCCAAGAGCTGGAATTGGAATTTCTCGTCGTAGGAACCGTTATTATGGGCACGGCAACAGGCAAGGCAGGCGATCCGCCGCCTAGGCCTGTGGACGCGAGAGTGGCTAACTCCGCAACCCGGACAGCTTAGCAGATAGCGACGCCTCATCCTCCGACTCACAAAGGGTAGCTGGTGGGTGCGCTTCTCATCGGGAATCCCAAGATCGCAG
>CAIXGT010000133.1 GCA_903919105.1 uncultured Spartobacteria bacterium
CGCGCTGGCGCGGCGTGCGGCATCCACCATGATCAGCAGCTCCATGATGTTCTGATTACTCGGAGGACAAGTCGGCTGGACGATGAAGACATCGCGACCGCGGACATTGTCGTTGATCTTCACGAATGTCTCACCGTCTGGAAAGGAGCTGACCGTGGCGTCCCCGAGGGGCTGGCCGAGGTAGGCAGCGATGTCGTGGGCCAGCTGGCGATGGGCGGAGCCGCTGAAAATCCGGAGTTCGGGTGAGCTTTTCATGAGATAACTGCGAGGCTACAGCCATCCCGCCCGTGCGCGCACGATAGAAATCCCCACTTAGAGAAAAAAACTAATTTCTCCCGATTCTCGTTTGATTGGTCCGGTCTCCGCCGCATCATTCCGACATGTCTTTCTTCCCCCCATTCTTTCATTCCGCCCTCATCATCTTTGGCGGTCTTGGCATCGCAGCACTTCTCACGCGTCTTGCCTACGCCCTGAACGACAGGATCGCCCAGGCACCCTGGCTCGACCTCTTTGTCAGCCTCTTCACCTGGATTCCCTGGGTCGCGGGAGCAAGGCTGGACGGCTGGATCGGTATCGCTGGAGCCGTGGTGGCCCAGCTGGTCCTCCTCCATGTTTTCTGTCTCACACACCGACTGTTGAGGGGCAGGAAGGGACGCACACTCACCGATGCCCAGGGACAAGTGCTGGGGCCCTTCCGCAACCAGCTCTGCCTCATGGTCCAGACGCCGGCCATCCTGGTCTTCGTCCAGATCAGGATTGCGGAGATTCTGCTCTACCCGGCTATTGCATGGATTGGGAAACTCCCCACCTACCGCTCCTCCGAGTGGGTCAATCTCTCCCGCCACAAGTACGACGGACTTATCGGCTACGATCTGCTTTGGTGCTGGTACTGCGACTGGATGACCGGTATCTGGGCCCTCGGTAGCGAGATGCTCCGTAACATCGAGTCTTTCTGGTGCCCTATCCGCTTCCGTGATCCGGTCAAGAACCGGAACATCTCCACGGACTTCCCCGATGTCGCCAAGTGGGTGCCCGCCGACGGGACCATGGAGGATGCCGTACGAGCCTTCGAGTCCCGCTATGATGGAAAGCGGAAGAACTCCTGGTGGGGTCATCCAGATCGAGGCGAAACCGACCGGCTGTCTTGATCTTTCGCAGAGTCGACCCTAACAACTACTACCGCTCTCTCCGCTTCCTTAGTGGAGAGGGTTGCTGGGAGCTTGGACTCAGTCCCTACCAGTATGGCATCCGCATCCGCATGGGTTCGACTGCCAGACCCCCATCTGTTATCGATTTTTGCCTAGGTTACGACACCTCTATCTATTCCCCAGTGCTTCTGGCCGTCATGCAACAATTGGAAGGACTGGATGAATCAGCCACCGCTCAGGAGATCGACTCACTCTTTCCTTGGGCCGGGACCAGGCCGGATCCTGCAATTCATCTGAAGGCACTCTTACATCCATTCCGGCAAGGGCTAATGCCTGGAGAATTGGCAGCAGAAGAAGGCAAGGCCTTCGGACATCCTAACCCATCAGCCCCTTCCTCCAGACATCTAGCCTGATCAATTGCTCGATGTAACGGGAGAGTGTCTGCTTGGCCGCCTTTGCTACCTGTTTAGCTACCTGCTTGAGGTTAGGGTCAATGCGGAAGGTGATGGCGATTTTCTGACTCATTTCTTCCATGGGTTAATAATAAGACCTGAGGTGAAGGGGCTCAACCTGTAGAAATGCCTAGATTTTAGAACACCTCTCCATCCGCCTGTAGGGAACCGCTGATTAAATCCCATGAAGGCCGCTGAAGATCATTTACTGATTTTGTAAGGCGCGAGTGCTGGGCAACACGTGGCTGCGGGAGCGGCTTGGGTAGATTTGCCGCAGGCAAACCCATTAGGGTGAGCCGAGCGGGAGCTAGCGAATCAATACCCGCAGCGGTCTCGCCCGAACGAGCAACGCCACAAAAATCGACAAATGGCTTCAGCCCTCTGGGTTGCCGAGATAACAGGTCGGGTGCTGTGGTGGCTTCGCGGTTACAGCCTACTGAGGGGATGCGCCCGCGAAGCCGCCTTGCCCACGCCCATGGCTTGCCCGGTCGTTGCTTCGCATCCGCTACGGCTTTCCTCAACGGCATCTATGCGATTTAATCAGCGTTTCCCTAGATACTTTGAGAGGCCCAAAGATTATGCTTTCTGCGAATGTGGGGGATAGATAGATAGCCCTCTATGGCAAAGGGTGAAAATCATCGCGACAACATCACGCCTCCCGAGATTCCAGATAATCAAGCCGATCAAGCCGGTAAAGCCGATGAGACCTTATCTCCCGCATACGGCCACGGCCCCTTCACGCGACCTCTCCCGAGGCCAAGCGGCTGCTGGGCGGGCTGTGTGCGAGATCCCTGCTGCCTGACAAACCGTCCAGACCGCAGACCCAAAACCTCTTAAGCGACCTGCCGGCGATAGGCCACACTCAGAGCCATGAAGCCGATCTGAGCGAGGGGGAGTACGATGCTGTACCGTATTCCAAGTACCCCAAAGGGTGACCTCCACGAAGTGGGTTCGTGTAGGCCCAGTCTGATCAGGAATGCTGAGCCCAGTCTGTTGCTTGGGGAATTCTCTGTTCTCTAACTGAAACAGCGCGAGGGATTCGCGCAAAAATCGTTAAGGATATTATAGAAATCACCCAAGTGGATCCCGTCAACAAGGGCGTGATTGACCTGTACGCCAATGGGCATCACAAGTTGCCCACCCTGGCTGAAATACTTGCCCATCGAAATAATCGGAATGGAAGAGTTTTGCTGATCGAAGGGATGCGTGATCGCGGTGAAACTGATCCATGGGAGATTTGAGATGAAGAACATGTGGTGTTTCTCTCCGGTATCACAAATCGGGTGTTCGCGTGAGCGGCGGATCTGCTCTTGGGCATGGGGGCCGTACTTGGCGAATTCATCGAAATGAAGGGAATCGCAAAAAGCGAAGGTTCGATCCTGCTGAAGGATAGTAAAGCCGGGATGGACGCGCTCAAACTCACGGATATTCCCATCCACTATCCGATGGCGAAATTCAGGGACGGCATTGACTGCCTTTGACAACAAAAAGCTGAAAGGCACGAAGAAACCATGGGCCAACTCTTTTGCGAAGGGCTTGAACGCTGTTATATCGACTAGGCTGGTGATCGAGTAGGTGGGGATATCCCGATCTTTGAAAGCGTTGAAAATCTTGCGTCGAGGGTAGTTCTCAAGGTCGATAACCCTCCCCCTAATCTGTTCATCAGATAGGAAATTACTTTTTGGCACTTCGGGATTAATTCCTGGTTGCCCTGCCGAAAACTCCTCCTTCATCGTTGGGAGTTACCTCTATCCCCACGAAAAGTCAACGTGGCGACAGCGATGACTGCTTCGCGCGGTTCATCCGGCACGACTCTTCGTTGAACAACCTCTCTATGTCCAGCAGCCCGTGGTGGTCACCCGTCCCCAAGTCGTGCAGTCCCCACTCGTCAATGACAACGGCGTCCCCTGCACTTCATCAACAGCAACTACTACCCCGCAACCTCCATGTAATAAGGGCGACTAGCCTTTGAGTAATTCGAAATCTCTGATTCCAAGCGACCTGAAGCCCGCATCAAATGATGTCAGCCGAATAGCGAAGGCTTCCGATGTCGCTGCCAACCAGGCATCCGTCCAGAGATTCGGACTAGCTGTGCGACCGGCAACGATCCGGCGGAAATGTAGCTCATGGGCGCGATCCGGCACAGGCAGCCAGAAAGTACGTGGATCCTTCTCAAAGGAATCCCAGGCAGCCAGTGCCTCATCCGGTGAAATGGGAAATCCCTCCATGGCCCCCTTACTCGAGAGCAGTCTAAGAATACCCAGTCTCACGGGGAGAGTAAGGCCTACGGATTCTTCACCCTTTTTCTCCCACCAGCGCCAAGCAACGGAATGATGGGCATGGTTCTCGACCAATATGGCGAAAACCACATTCACATCCACAAGGGTCTTCATCGTAATTTACCGAGTTCCTCTTTCTCTAAGAGTTCAGCTAATTGTGCATTGGATCTGACAGGGATACGTTTCCCGACGACAGATCTTACCGGTGGCAAGTCCATGCGTTGTCCCCGAGAAGGAGGCTGACTAACAGCCCTCTTAAGCGCATCGGTAAAGAAGTCTTTGAGGGAGATACCCTTTTCAGCGGCGAGGCTCTTCACCACTCGGAAGAGAGGATCTGGAAGGTCGATCGTGGTTCGCATACATAAATATGTTCATATTGGAGGTGCAAAGTCAACCGTGAGGAGAGAGTCGATCCTCTTTGGCTTCAAAACAGGACTTTCTGCCAATGGTCGTTTCCATGAATGAATGGTTCCTTCAAGTCATTCATCGGTTCTAGATCAAGATAGATAGGGCCTCTGAGGGGCTGGGTGGGTTGTTATCAAGCAGGTGATGGGCGTAATGATTGGCAATGCCAACGACTTCCACATCAGCGATTCCGTAGCGTGTTCGGAGGAGCAGCTACCCAACCATTCCGCTGGAACCTCTTCAGAATGAAGGAGTCTGGATCAAGGCAAAGAAAAACCATCACCGATGAAGGGGATGGGTCTTCTGTGAGAGTCTGAAATTCTTTCAGCAGTCTTCTTCCTCCGCATCACCATCAGCATTCCGATTGCCCCGAGTCCGAAGAGTGCATAGGTGGAGGGTTCGGATAGGTATCGTTCATGGCGCTAATCACTTGATGAATTAAGGTGGAGTTTTTTATTCAACAGAGAATAGATTCTAGATTCCAAATCATGAAATCGTTTTCCCGACTCCCTCTGCATTGCGCACTCCTGCTTGTTTTCACAGTACTTACTCTCCCTTCTCATGGAATCCATGCAGAAGAATCGATGGACAAGATGTGGGGCGATAAAGCAGTGAAATTAGCCCAGAGCGATCCCTCACGTTTCGCCCTTCTGGACACACACTACGGTATGTTCATTCACTGGGGCCTCTATTCCAGTCTCGGCGGGGTCTGGAAAGGCAAGACCTACTATGGGATCGGCGAGTGGATAAAAAACCGACTCGTGGCCAATATTCCCACGGATGAGTACATGGAGATTGCCAAGTCATTCAATCCCGTGAACTTCGACGCCGAGGCAATCGCCCGGACGGCCAAGGAGGCCGGAATGAAATACATCGTGATTACCTCCAAGCACCACGAGGGCTTCGCGATGTACCACTCGAAACATCCCTTCAATATTGTTGATGGTTCCCCGTTCCATCGCGATCCCATGAAAGAG
>CAIXGT010000134.1 GCA_903919105.1 uncultured Spartobacteria bacterium
CCAAGTTCCTGATTCTGGGTGCTCTCTCCACAGGCTTCATCGTCTACGGCATCTCTTGGATTTTTGGCGTTACTGGCACGACAAACATTCTGGCGCTTCCGGATGCCATTTCGACTCTGCCCGAATCCTCGCTCTACGCACTGCTCTTCGGGATCGCGATGATCCTAGTCGCTCTTAGCTTCAAGACGGGCGCCTTCCCCTTCCAGTTTTGGATTCCTGATGTCTACCAAGGTGCCCCGATGCCCATTACCTCGTACCTGTCCGTTGCCTCCAAGGCTGCCGGATTCGTGGTGTTGATCCGCTTCCTTCTTTCCCTGGAAGCTATCCCAGTCCTGGCCAACAAGCTCAACGCGGTGATCACCCTGCTTGCCGCCCTGACACTTATCTTTGGTAACTTTGCCGCGATTCCCCAGACCAACATGAAGAGGCTCCTCGGTTACTCGAGCGTCGCCCATGCCGGATACCTGCTGATGGGTGTGGCAAGCTTAGCTTCAATGATGGCGATACCCGCTATTGGCTTCTACTTTGCCGGATACCTTGCCATGACCATGCTTACCTTCGTGGTCCTGCAGACTGTTTCCGAGGCTACCGGAGGTGATGAGATCTCGCGTTTCAATGGTCTCTCCAAGCGCTCTCCCTTCCTGGCCGGTGCCATGCTTCTCTCCGCGGCTTCACTAGCCGGCATTCCTTTCACCGCTGGATTCATCGGCAAGTTGCTGATCTTTGAGGTCGCCCTGAAACAAGGTCACTACGGCCTTGTGATGCTCGGTTGCGTCACTGTGGCGGCGGGATTCTACTACTACTTCAAGGTGATCCGCGCGATGTATTGGCAGCAACCCTCCGAGGAAACCGCCATCCCCGTCTCTGCAACCACCAAGTGGCTAGTTCTTCTGCTCGGAGCAGGTATTCTGATTTTCGGAATCTACCCAGCGCCGATTCTTGCCGCCTTGCGATGATTCGCTGATTTCCGATGCCGGCCCTCGACAAGCCTCTGGCCGAACTGGAAAAGTATCGCGGTACAAATCCCCGGCCCGGGGATTTTGACGACTACTGGGCTGACGCCCTGCGTGAACTCAACGCGACGGATCCTGAACCCGAACTAGTTCCAAGTGCCGAGATAGATCCACCTCATGCCGAGGTGTTTGATCTCTGGTTCCGAGGTGTGTGTGGGGCTCGCATTCATGCCAAGTATGTCAGGCCCAAAAATAGTATTGGACCCATTCCTGCCCTTCTTCAATTCCATGGCTATTCCGTAAACAGCGGCGAGTGGCATGACAAACTGGCCTGGACCGGACAGGGGATCGCGGTCGCCGCGATGGACTGCCGCGGGCAGGGTGGGCTCAGCGAGGACAACTCGCCTGTGCGTGGAAACACCCTGAATGGCCATTTCATTCGGGGTCTCGATGACGCACCGGAAAAATTACTCTTCCGTAGCATCTTTCTCGACACGGTCCAACTCGCCCGGGCCGTGATGTCCTTCCCTGAAATCGACCCTGCGCGCATCGGTACGACCGGAGGTTCGCAGGGTGGAGCCCTGTCGATCGCCTGTGCCGCCCTGGAACCCCGCATCAGGCGTTGCGTCTCGATCTACCCCTTCCTCTCGGACTACCAAAGGGTCTGGGAAATGGATCTGGCCAAGGACGCCTATGCGGAGCTTCGGACTCACTTCCGACACTTTGATCCGCGACACGATCGGAAGGGGGAGATATTCACGCGCCTCGGCTACATAGATGTGCAGCACCTTGCCCCTCGCATTGAGGCGAAGGTCCTCATGGGTCTCTCTCTGATGGATAACATCTGCCCTCCCTCCACCCAGTTCGCCGTCTACAACGCCATCCGCAGTCCGAAAGAAGCGGTGATCTATCCTGACTTCGGACACGAGGGATTGCCCGGATTTGGAGATCTCGCCTTCAATTTTCTGCTCGGACTCTGAGTATGCCGCACGACGCGGCCAAGGAAATGGAGATCGAAGAGGCATCTCCTTGTGCCATGCTCCGGAGCATCAGACTCGCCGGATTCCGTTGCTTCGAGTTCCTAGACTACGAACCGGGTCCCCGTCTTAGCTTCATCACTGGGCCCAATGCCCGTGGAAAGACCACCCTCCTTGAGGCCGCTTGTGTGCTCCTGAGACTCCGCTCCCCCAGAACATCGAACAACTCCGAGATGATCCGCTTCGGAGGGAGTGCCTTCGCGCTCGAGGGGCTCGTTCAGGGTGTGCTCGGTGAGACGCGTCTTTCCCTGACCTCCACGCCTCCTGCCCGGGCCCTGAAGCTCGACGGTGTTCCGCAAACTACGACTTCAGACTACCTCGCGCAAGGCCGGATTGTCTGGTTTGGCAGTGATGATCTCATGCTGGTGAACGGTCCGGCAGAACGGCGCCGCAAGCTGCTCGATAGCGTGGGACTCCAGACCAGCGGAAGTTACAGGAGTTATGGCCGGGATCTCAGGGATTACGACCGTGCCCTCCGTTCTCGGAATCTGCTGCTTCGCGAGGGTCGGTCTCGCCGGGAAATCGAGGCTTATGACCATCCTCTCGCCGAGACGGGTGATCGGATCCTAGGCGTCCGAAGGGATCTGGTTGCTTCCCTTGTACCACTGGCTGCGGATTCGTGCCGAAGGATCTCGGGTGAAATACTTGAGATCCGCTATGAGCCGGGATCTGCAGTCCCGATGATGGAGGCGCTTCTCTCTAGCCGAGATGAGGAGCTGCGCCTGCGCCAGACCCGGGTCGGGCCGCAGAGGGACGATCTTATGATCCTTCTGAATAAAATTCCTGCAGGCTCTTATGCCTCGGAAGGCCAGCGCCGGACGATCGCTCTCGCTCTGAAACTGGCTGTTGCAGCGCTCTTAAATCGGGAGAATGGAAGACCCCCTCTGCTCCTGCTGGATGATATCTTCGGAGAGCTGGATCCCTCACGACGCGATGCGCTTCTGGCCGGCATGCCTCCAGGAGCCCAGGCCCTGCTCAGCACCGCTGAGCTGACGGGGATTGCTATTCCCGAAGGCTCCAGGATTCACCGGTTTACCGATAAAGGAACTCTGGAGATGGTTGTATCGGGGGATGCGGATCCCGGATTGATTCGAAATCCGAGTTCAGAGTCCTGAACGACGTGGCTTGAAGGTAAAGGATTCTTGCCCTAGGCAAGAGGTAAGCATGGCCATCTATCTCCGCACGCTCCGCTACTTCCGTGCCTACAAAGGCCAGACGATTATGGCTGTGGCACTGATGTCGGCCGGCATCGGATTCAACCTGCTGGCCCCCTGGCCGTTCAAGTATGTTGTGGACGGCATTCTCCAGCCCGTAACGGCGCCCGGAGTGGCCGAGGCCCATGCCTTCATCAACCACTGGTTCTCCTGGACCACCGCACGGGGGGCGGCCCTGACGCTCTGCGCGATCATGGCCCTGATAGCCGTCGTGTCGGGTTTGGTGAATCTCCTTTCCAGCACACTTCTGATCAAGATCGGCCTGAAGGCGCTCTTGCATCTCCGTACCCAGCTGTACAGCTGCTTGCAGTCTCTTCCTCTTCAGTTCCACGACACGAGGCGCAGCAGCGACTCTTCCTTCCGTGTGGCCTACGATTCCCAGTCACTCCAGACGATCTATAACAAAGGGTTCGCAACGATCTTCGGGTCGGTGGTCACCCTGGTGGGGGCCTTGTCCATCATGTTCCGGATGAACTGGCAGCTGACGCTCGTCTCGACGATCGTGATTCCGCCACTCTTCTGGGCGATTCAGCATTACGGTGACCGGATCCGTAGGGAATCTACCACGATCCAGGAGAGGGAGAGCGATTTGCTCGCGACGACTCAGGAGGGACTCGGCTCGATCAGGATGGTTCAGGCTTTCGGCCGTGAGTCGTTCGAGGTGAGTCAGTTTGTCCGTCATGCGACAAGAAGCCTCGAGGCAAATTTTCGCCTGAACATGACCTCCATGAAGAGCGCCCTTGTCGTGACAACGCTCATCGCCGTAGGAACCTCAGCCATGTATTACGTGGGTACCATTCAGGTATTGGATGCCAGGCTGAGCATCGGTGATCTGACGGTCTTCGTCGCTTATCTTGCGACACTTTACCAACCGATCCAGCAACTCACCTATACGGCATGGGCCCTGGAGGGTGCCGCCGCAGGTGCTCAGCGCTGTTTTGAAATCCTTGACCGTGAGGAGGAGACCAAGGACGACCCTGGTGCAATCACGATGCCGACTGCCAAAGGGGAGATCACTTTTGACGGAGTCTCCTTTGACTATGATCCGAAGGCTCCGGTGCTGGCTGGAGTCGATTTGGCCATCGCTCCGGGCGAGACAGTGGCCTTTGTAGGTGGGACCGGTGCCGGGAAGAGCACGCTCCTGAGTCTGGTGCCGCGCTTTTATAATCCGACGACAGGGATCGTGAGGATCGACGGACACGACCTGAGGGGAGTCACGAAATCCTCGCTCCGGGCCCAGATCGGCATGGTGCTACAGGACACCCTCCTGTTCTCAAGCAGTATCCGGGAGAACATTGCCTACGGCCGCGAGGGGGCGACCGAAGAAGAGATCATCGAGGCCGCACGGCGTGCTCAAGCCTACGACTTTATCATGGCCCAACCGCAGGGTTTTGACACGCCGGTCGGAGAGCGCGGCGGGCATCTGAGTGTCGGGCAGCGCCAGCGGCTCGGTATTGCCCGTGCGTTCCTGAAGAATGCCCCGATCCTGCTTCTGGACGAGCCGACCTCGGCACTCGATCCCTCCACCGAGAAGGCGATCATGGAGACGATCGCAGAGCTGATGAAGGGGCGTACTACCCTCATCATCACGCACAGGCTCTCGACGGTCCATCATCTCGGACGCGTGGTGCTTCTCGAGCATGGACGCATCGCTGAGCAGGGAACTGGTCCGGAGCTTCTCGCTTTGGGAGGATCCTACGCTCGCCTCTACCATGCAGCCGGTCACGAACCGAAAGGAACTAACGAATCATGAAACGTAAAAAGATCATCGTCCTTGGCTTTATGGGAGGCATGCCCATCGCCGGGGTCATTTGGCAGCATATCCACTATATAGTCGGGCTGCAGCGACTAGGACATGAGGTCACCTACGTCGAGGACACGCTAAACTATCCCTACGATCCGGTCGCCTTCAACATCTCCGACGATTACTCCTATGCGACACAGACGCTGGGCCGGTTAGCCCACGAACACGGGTTTGAGGGACGCTGGGCCTACTGCGCGCGCTTCAAGGAGTCGACTGAGATTGTCGGGATGTCGCTGGAGGCGCTTCGGACTCTCTACAAGGAGGCCGACTGCGCGCTCAATATCTGCGGATCGCACGACATGAACGACGATTTGAGGAGCATTCGGAATCTGATCTATGTTGAGAGCGATCCCGGTGTGGAGCAGATCAAAATCGACCAAGGGGAGTCGGAGACAATTGATTACCTGAAAGAACACCGTCACCTTTTCACATTCGGAGAGAATATCGGAACTCCTGCCTTTGTTGTGCCCACCCGGGATTTCAACTGGCTGCCGACCCGGCAACCCGTGGTGACCGATCTCTGGTGTGCGGGAGCAGAGGCTCCAACACCTGATCGCGCGGCGCTCTTCACGACAATCTGTAACTGGTCGACCAGCGGCAAGAAGGACATCGTCTGGAAGGATTCCAACTACCTCTGGAGCAAGTCCCTCGAATTCCTTCGCTTCATCGAAGCCCCTAAGCTCTCGGGAGAGCCGTTTGAGATGGCGACCGATATCAAGAAGGAAGAGGAGTTGGAGCTGTTCCGGCAACACGACTGGAAGCTCGTAATGCCCCATGATTTGAGCGTCGATTGGAACGGCTACCGTGATTACATACGGAACTCCAAAGGGGAGTTCACTTGTGCCAAGGACCAGTATATACGGTTGAATACGGGATGGTTCAGTGATCGCACGGCCTGCTATCTGGCGGCTGGACGTCCCGTGATAACCCAGGAGACGGGATTCACCGCGCATTATGGCGGCAAGGAGGGGCTCCTCGCCTTCACTACCATGGAGGAGATTGTGGATGCAGTCGCCGCGATCCGTGCCGATTATAAGAAGCACAGCCGTGCTGCCCTCGAAATCGCCCGCGAAGTCTTCGAGGCCGAGAAGGTTCTTAAGTCTCTCCTCGACCGCGCCGGAGTCTAAAGATTTTTGAATATGGAACTTAGGAACTCAGGAAAAGAAGTGGAGTGAATGATTGCTGAATCCAGAGGGGCATTTCCTCGGGCGGTTTGTATCAAAACCATATTTACCTATGTGTCTTTCTTTCCATTCCTGAGTTCCTGAGTTCCATATTATTTTCCTCTTCTCAGTGAAATCTTCTTTGCCTCCCGTCTTTGTTGGTTGCGGTTTTGCCGCCAAGTATCCCGAGGGTGGCGGGAACTTTTCCGTTCCGCTCCAGTACCTCATGGGGCTCAAGCGGATGGGACACCGCGGTGTCTGGCTCGAGGTCCTTCAGGAGAGCGGCGATCCGGAAAAGGACGCCCAGTGCATCCGGACCTTCTGTCGCCGGATGACTCTTTACGGGATCGAGTATTGCCTGCTACTTCGCCCGGCACAGAAATCCAAGGGACCAGAGGAGCATGATCTTTCGGTAATGGGTGTTGGCATCGGCATGAAGTCCTTAGGGATGCCGAACGCCGAGTTGAAGGAACTGGCACCCCATGCCGTCCTGCTGAATCTCAGTTATTCGATCAAGCCCCCGCTCACCAATCTCTTCGGCCGTCGGCTACTCTGCAGTCTCGATCCGACCGAGGTGCTTTTCTGGATGGACCAGATGGAGATGGGGCAGTCCTCCCATGATGAGTTTTGGTCCGTCGGTCTCTGCATGGAGGCGATCGATCCACGACTACCCAAGCCGATCGTGCACTGGAAAAGCTATTTTCCGTTGGTCGATACAGAACTTCTAAAACCTCAGCCCCCCCCTATGGGGCCTGGCCAGCCTCGTTTCACAACGATCGGTCAGTGGTATTGGGACGGGAATATTGAGATCGGCAGCGAGTCGCACGACTACTCCAAGCAGGCGGCTTTCGCTCCCTATATGGAACTTCCCCGACGGGTTCCGGAAGCGGTTTTCGAGCTGGCCATGAATCTGAATCCCGATGATCCCGAGCGAGCCCGTCTCCGCTCGCTGGGGTGGAAAGTGGCCACGCCGCATTCTCTGACCCGCACACCCGCTGCGTACTATCATTACCTCGCGGGTGCCACCGCCGAGTTCACAGCGGTGAAGCTCGAAGCCATCATGGGTAGCGGATGGTTAAGTGATCGGGCCGCCGCTTTTCTGGCTCTGGGTCGTCCTGTGGTGACGGAGCCGACGGGTGCCGAGCATTATCTACCGAAGGAATCCGGGATGCTCTTTGTGCGTAACCTGGAGGAAGCGGTCGAAGCCTCCAGAAGAGTGCTCGGCGACTGGCCTGCGCTTTCCAAGGCGGCCCGTGTCACGGCGGTGGAGTGCTTCGACTCGGTGAAGAATCTCAAGTTGCTCTTGGGGTGCTCCTGAAGTTCTTTAAAAAACGGGTGGCTGACGGGGCTCGAACCCGCAACAGCCGGTACCACAAACCGGAGCTCTACCATTGAGCTACAGCCACCATCGTTTCCCCCAAAAAGGGGGTTTGACATCATGTCTTTGCGGCACGAGTTGTCAACCCTAGCATTAGGTTGAAAGCTAGTACAAAAATCATGCCGTCGATGAAATCCAAGGCGCCCGTTAGGCGCAAATTCCTACTCTCCTCCGCCCCCTCGCAGATGGCTCTCTCGAGCTGTTTGGAGATAGAGCAAGGGTACATTGTCAGGGAGCGCGGACAGGAACTCCGGGTGCGTCGCGAAGGGAACCGCTACTCCCTGTCGACCCGTGACCGATCCGGGCGGACTGTCACCGGTCAGGAGATCCGGATCACCAAAGGGCAGTTCGAGAAACTCTGGCCTTTCACGCTCGGACAGCGGATCACCCGCATCCGCCATATCATGAAGCTTGGCAGGCTAAAGATGAAGATCGATGAGTTTACGGGGGAACATGCTCCGTTGCGTCTGGCGGAAATCTTTTTTACGGATGCCTCCGACAGCAAATCCTTCAAGAAGCCCGATTTCCTTGGGGAGGAGGTGACTAGACGGGATGAATACCAGACGGCCGAAATGGCGATTCACGGGGCACCGGAGCCCTCCGGCATGTGCCAGTTAGGAATCCTGCCCTACACCTTCATCGACCGGCGACTGCATCTCCTGCTCATCACCAGTTCCTCGGGGAACCGGTGGATTTTCCCCAAGGGCCGTCAGGAACCTGACATGACATCCCATGAGGTCGCCATGATGGAGGCCGTGGAAGAAGCCGGGGTGCTTGGAACTATCAGGCAGGACCTGCGGACCCGATGCCAGATGGCCGATGGACGCTTCCTTCAACTTTATGCGATGAAAATCTCGAAGCTCCTGAAAAGCTGGCCGGAGGAGAACGTGCGCCGCCGCCGGCTTTTTCCATTCAGTGATGCCTTGGAAATGATCGGTGATCCGGGTCTCGCGAAGGCGGTTCGCAGGTTGGCGGTGACGATCAATAAGTAAGCCCCGTTTCGGGGAGTGAAAAGTAGAAGTGTTGAACCAAGCCGGTGGGAACCGGCGCGGTAGAATGCCGGAGGCATCCCGTAAGGGCGGCACGGCTTGCCGGGAGGCAAGTGCCGTCAAGTGTTGAAGGGAGGCAGAATTCCAAAACGTCTTCGTTCTCTGTAGCTAGCTACTTTTAACTTGTTTAACCATTTAACTGATCAACTTCCGATCCTTCGTCGCGCTTGCTTTCGGATAAGCAGCCAATTAATCAGGAAGGCTCCATTTTCTCTAAAAAGTACCCCATCCTCAAGTTTCCCATGCTGACCGTCATCCGTAAAAATCAACAGGTTCTCATGCTAGTGATCGCCATTCTGACGATCGTCGCCTTCATCTGGCTCTACAACCCCACCGACAAATTCCACAAATTCGGATCCAATGATGTGATCTCGATCTATGGTCGCGTGGTTCAGCGTGCCGAAATCGACCATCAGGTGCGCGGTTATCGCCTTGCGCTAGCCCTAGGTCTGACCGATTTCGTCCGTGACCTCGGCGGCATGGGAGAGAATGAGGAAGCCTCCGTGAGCGACTTCATTATCAATCTCTTTATCATCCGCAATCAGGCCCCGCTACTCGGCATTCATCCTTCGGACGATGCTGTTGCCAATGTGATCAAGGGACTTCCATCGCTTCAGACCGCCGGCGCCTTCGATCCGGCTAAGTATGCCGCCTTTATCCAGAATCAGTTGGCTCCTAATGGCTTTACCGAGCGACAGATGGAGGAGATCGTCCGGGATTCCCTGCGCGTCAGGGAACTACGTCGGGTCATCAGCTCACCCGTGGCTATCGGCGATGGCCAGGTCCGCGAGGCTGCACGGATCTATCAGCCAATCACCGCTCAGGTTCTGCGTTTCGAGCGGGATAGCTTTGGCAAGAATGTCACAGTCCCGAACGAGGAAGTGGCCGCCTTTTATTCCAAGAACAAGGATGGGCTTCGTTCCCCCGAGAGCCGAGACGTGACCTATGTGGTCTTCGACCTGCCTGACGCGCAGCAAAAACTCACCGGCAAGGAAAAGGCCGCCGCACAGCAGAAGCTGGCGGATCAGGCAGAGGGCTCTATAAAGGTTATCCGTGGCGAGATTGCCAAAGGGAGCGTTTTTGCCAAAGCCGCAAAACAGGTGGCAGCCCTGCAGACAGAGAAAGTGACTGCCCTTCAGCGTGATGGCAGCGTGAAGGGCGAGGATTCGGGTGTCCCTTTATCCGTTGTGGCAGCAGCCTTCCGTCTCCAGAAGACAGGCGAGCTTTCCGACATCATCCAGGATGGGGATTCCTTCTATGTCATTTCCGTGGATGGAGTGAATCCCGTCCGCCAACTTCAACTGGCAGAGGTTTCCGAAAAGATTATTATTCATCTGAAAGAAGAAAAAGCGGTCAAGCTACTTGCCGAGTCGGCTTCCAAATCCCTCGATAAGATTCGTGCCGATATGGCGGCCGGAAAATCCTTTACGGAAGCTGCCAAAGACGCCGGTGTGAAGACGACAGCTCTTGAGGGAGTTACTCCTTCAGACCAGAAGAACTCACAGGAGCAACAGGCTTTGGCCTCGGCTACCCTAGGCCTGAAGGATGGCCAGCTTGGCTCTCTGCAGCCCGCTCCGTGGGGTGGGGTTGCCATCTACCTGGTGAAGCGGACCCCGCTTACTGATGCCCAGTGGAAAGAGCATCAGGCGACGCTTTCCAAGACGATTCTCTCCAACGAGCAGAATCTTCTCTACATGGATTGGCTCCGTTCCGCCCGCGCCTCTGCTCAGATCAAGATGCTTGGAAGAGATGCCCGCAACTCGCAAGGCAATCAGGGCACCCAGGGTCCTCAGTAAGGTTACTTGCGGAGAGGCTTAGAAGCTTTCATGCCTGAAACTCAGCCCGAGAGTGGTGACGCTGCGACCCTCTTTGACCTTTTTGATGAGGCCAGCGGGGATGTCGCCGTGGGGGAACTTGAGGCTGCCGTGGAGAAATACCGTCGCTGCATTGAGATCGACCCTCTGTTCTTTGACGGATGGCATGCCTTGGGGATGGCCTTCATGAAAACGGGACGCTTCCCGGAGGCGATCGAGGCTGGATTGAAGGCGACGCAACTCCAGCCCAATGACCAGTTGGCATGGTCGAGTCTTTCCATGTTTTATGTGCGCAATCACCAGATCGCCGAGGCCGAGTCGGCCGGCGTCAAGGCCAGGATTCTTTCCTGGGGTGGTAAGATAGCCAAGGAAGAGAGTACAATTCCCCCATCGGACGAATCAGCAGCTCCATGAAACCATTCTTCATCACCACCGCGATCGACTATACCAACGCGCCGCCCCATATCGGCCATGCGTACGAGAAGATCGTGGCCGACGTGCTGGCCCGCTATCAGCGCCAGCTGGGGCGGGAGGTCTTCTTTTTGACAGGAGTCGACCAGCACGGGCAGAAGGTCCAGCAGAGTGCCGAACGTGAGGGAATTCCTCCCCAAGAATTCGCCGACCGTGTTTCCGAGAAGTTTCTTGCCCTCTGGAAGACGCTGGGCATTTCCTATGACGCCTGGGCGGCCACGACGGCCCCGCTTCACAAGACAGCGGTCCAGCGTATTCTTAATGATCTCAAAGAGCGCGACTGGCTCTACAAGGCGACTTACAGCGGCCACTACAGCGTCCGTCAGGAGCAGTTCCTGACCGACAAGGAGCGTGGGCCCGACGGTGAGTTCGGACCCGAATGGGGCGAGGTCGTCCTGCTGAATGAAGAGAACTGGTATTTCCGTCTCTCGAAGTGCTCCGAGTGGCTCCACGGCTTCCTTGAGAGCCGCAAGGATTTCGTCACCCCTGACTTCCGTCAGACCGAGCTGAAGAATGCCGCCGCGAAGATCACAGGGGATCTCTGCATCTCCCGTCCGAAGAGCCGCCTGGAGTGGGGGATCGAGCTTCCTTTTGATTCAGGCTTTGTCACCTATGTCTGGTTCGATGCCTTGATCAACTACATCAGCTTTGCCGGTTATGGTATCGAGGCTGAAGAGGGTCGGGTTGCTTTCGACACACTCTGGCCAGCCGACCATCACGTGATCGGCAAGGACATTCTGATCCCGGCCCACGGCGTCTACTGGCCCTGCATGCTGCATGCCATGGGGTTCAGCGATTATCGGATGCCCCATCTGCTGGTTCACGGCTTCTGGAGCCTGCGAGGCGAGAAGGTGAGCAAGAGCACCGGCAATGTGGTTGATCCTGCCGCGCTTGTGGAAAGCTACGGCACCACCGCACTTCGGTATTATCTGATGCGCGATGCCGTCATGGGGCACGACGCCGACTTCAGTGAGGAGCGTCTGATCCTGCGTCATAACACCGAACTGGGGAACGGCCTCGGCAACCTCGTAAACAGGACCCTGAGCATGACCCATCGCTACCGCGAGGGATCGCCAAAGCCGGTGTCTCTTCCTGCGGACCTAGCCACCCATCTGGCTGCCGATGCCGAGTCAGTGAAGACCTTTATCGCTCAGATGGATGCCGCTCAGATCCATTCCGGAATCGAGACCATGGTCGACTTGGTGAATAGGGCGAATGCCCTGGTGGATTCCGCCGCGCCTTGGAAGCTCGCCAAGGATCCGGAACAGGCCGACAGGCTTGATGCCGTGCTTTCCACTCTTATCCTCTCAGCCCGCACTGCTGCCACGCTCCTCATGCCCGTAGCTCCGGAAGCCGCCACCGAAATCCTCCGCCAGATTGCTCTTCCTGCGTCGGAGCTCGGGGGCTTAGCAATCACCGCGTTACCTGAGGGATACCGATGTGGGGAACCCAAGCCGGTTTTTCCAAGATTGGAATTACCAACGGGCGACGCCTTGTCATGAGCGAAGGGGAGGTAGCCGCATTGATGGGCTCCATCCCTTTTTGGAAGCGCCAGCGCTATCGTCTGGAATACGCAGGCCTAAGATCAGCATCCTCACTTATCTGCCTGCTACCTTGGCGGGCCATCGGGCCGCTCGCCTCGTTTGTCGGATCACTCTTCTTCTCCTTGGACGCTCACCGCCGTGAGGTGACCATGGCTAATTTGCGCTCAGCTTTCGGAAATCGCTATTCGGAAGCGGAGTATGATCGGATCGGAAGAAAATCCTACGGCGTCTTTGCCCGCACGGCGCTGGAGCTTCTCTGGTCGCCGAATCTCACCCGTACTCTTCTGGATGAGATCATTACCACCGAGGGACTCGATCCGATGCCCGCCCATGGAGCGGAGAAAAAGCCCGCACTCTATTTCTGTCTGCATGCCGGGAACTTTGAGTGGCTGAGCCAGATCACCTGCCGTCATTTTGGGAATTTCCCTGTCATCGCCCAGAACCTGAAGAACCCGCTGCTCGGCCCTCTCTTCGACAGATGGCGATCCGCTCTCGGCCAGGAGATCATGCCGCAGAAGGGAGCTATGCTTCG
>CAIXGT010000135.1 GCA_903919105.1 uncultured Spartobacteria bacterium
CCTTGGTAGCAGGTTCGATTCCTGCCGGGCGCACCAAGTTTTCCACACCATGGACTCCCCAGAAAAATCTCCCCGCATCCTCGTCATCCGTCGGGACAATATCGGGGACTTGGTTTGCACGACCCCCTTGATCCGCACGCTCAGAGAGCAGCTTCCGACAGCCTATATCGCCGCCCTCGTGACAAAATACAATTTGGCCGTGATGGAGGGAAACCCTGACATTAATGCCCTCTTCTCCTACACGAAGGCAAAGCATCTCCAGAAAGGCGAAAGCCACCTCGGAATCCTCTGGAGTCGTCTGAAGACGATCTGGACGCTGCACCAGCAACGCTTCGATTGGATCCTCCTGCCAGGTGGAGCGCAACGCAGCTCGCTACGTTTTGCCAAATGGATCGGAGCCAAGAAGATTCTGGTTCGAGATAATGAGGATGCGGCGGGTGGTGAACACCATGTCGAGCAATGCTGCCACCAGCTTGTGCGGATGGGGCTTCAGTTCGCGGCACCAGAGGCTCGACTGACCCCTGACAAAGCCCGAGTTGGAAAACTCAAGGCCTCCTTGCCCCGGGAGTGGAGCCGCCACTCTGGGCAGATTATCGCCCTCCATATCAGTTCACGAAAACCTTCCCAGCGGTGGCCGGCCGCACGCTTTGCCGAGCTGGCCCGCACGCTGCATGAGAAACTCGATGCCAAATTTCTCCTGCTCTGGTCTCCCGGTTCCGCCGATAATCCTCTCCACCCCGGCGACGATGAGAAGGCCCGCGATGTGCTGACTTCCACGGCAGGCCTGCCACTCCATCCCATTCCCACAGAACGACTTGAAGACCTGATCTCCGCTCTCTCTCTCTGCGACTCCATCGTCTGTAGCGATGGCGGAGCCATGCATCTGGCCGCCGCTCTTGGCAAGCCGATGGTCTGCCTCTTTGGTGATTCCGATCCGGAGCATTGGGGCCCGTGGAAGGTGACGAGCGTGGTGCTACACCCACCCAGCCGCGAGGTGACCGATATCTCCATGGAGGAAGTCTCCGCAGCGTTTCTGGAACTTGTTCGCAAGCCCTAGGAGCAGCTGCATTTCATCCCATGCTTGAGATCACGATTCTGGCCAGTGGTAGTAGTGGCAATGCTGCGCTGGTCCGAACTGAAACGGCCTCCTTTCTAGTCGATGCGGGTCTGAGCACCAAGGAACTGACGCTCCGCTTGGCCACATGTGGAGTGGAGCCGCGCGACCTCTGCGCCATTCTGGTGACCCATGAGCATGGTGATCACACAAAGGGTCTTGCCCAGTGGTCAAAGAAACATGCCACCCCAATCTATTGCAACCGTCAGACAGCAGCGGTTCTCCGAGATAAAGTCATCGACTTCACTGGATGGAAGATCTTTGAAAGTGGGAGTGATTTTACTCTGGAAGGGTCAACCATCCGATCCTTTCTCATTCCGCACGATGCCGTGGAGCCGGTAGGATTCGTGATCCGGGAGAGGACCCATTCCTTTGGCTTCCTCACCGACCTTGGTCATGCCACGACGCTCGTTACCGAATCATTACGCGGAGTGGATGGGCTCCTGATCGAGGCAAACTACGATGATCAACTCCTCGAGAACGACACGAAGCGCCCTTGGTCCATCAAGCAACGCATCCAGTCGCGCCACGGGCATCTCTCGAACACTGCGGCGGCAGAAACAGTCTCCAGGATCCGCCATGATGGCCTAGCCCATCTCCTGCTGGGTCACTTGAGCCGCGACTGCAACAGTGAGGAGCTTGCCCTAACTGCCATGCAGACTGTACTGGGTCAGCGCGCGATCAACCTATTTTGTGCACTCCAAGAAGAAGTTTCCGCTACTGTGCGCTTTAGTTAATTAAGAGCGCTCCCTCACGATCAAGTAGATCCAGTTGAGCACAATCAGCATGACGACTCCAATTCGGATGC
>CAIXGT010000136.1 GCA_903919105.1 uncultured Spartobacteria bacterium
AGCAGGGAAGGCCTCCACGCCATGCCGAGGGCCGCACCGAGTAGAACGATCGAAGCGAGGATGCCATGCTCGTCAAAAGGTTGATGAACCCCGCAGAGGCCTAGGCCCGTGACTCCGCCAAGCATCATGGAGCAGACGAAGGAACAGGGCAGAAGCCAGAGGGCGCGACCGCCGATTTGAACGGCCCAGAGACCCACGGCCACCATGACGAGAAGATGGTCAAGCCCGGTCAGAGGATGAAGGAACCCTACCTGGGCCGCTTGCGCCATATCCTGAGAGTGGAGCTGGGAAGTGTGGGCTGTCGCGGTAACTGCGGATCCTAAAAGACCTGCGAGCAACAGGAGGGGAAGATGACGTTTCACGCGACTGAATCTGCTGAGGAGAAGAGTTGATTTCAAGCAGGAACCGGAGCAGCCAAGCCACCTGTCGGGTAGTCCGGCTCGATCGGTTTGCTGACTTCGGCGGAAGGGGTATTTGAAGGTGGAGGCGGGAGTGGGGGCGGCTTCTGCGCGATCACGGGCGGATTGCGCATGTAGCCGAGATTGATCAGATCCTCAACTTGTGAACCCTCAAGGGTTTCAAATTCCAAGAGGGCATGAGCGATCAGTTTCACCTTCTCTTTCTGCACCTCAAGGATCTCTGTGGCTTGGCGGTAGGCATCGTCGATGAGGCGCTTGACCTCGCTGTCGATCTGTTGAGCTGTGGATTCGCTGTATTCGCGCGAGCGACCAGCGTCGCGGCCCATGAAAACAAGTTCATTTTCATCGCTGAAGCGGATCATGCCAAGGTTGCTCATGCCCCACTCGCAGACCATGCGGCGGGCGAGTTTTGTAGCTTGGGCAATGTCGCCGGAAGCACCGTTAGATACATCTCCGGTGAACATTTCCTCTGCGATGCGTCCACCCATGGTCATGATCAACATGGCGAGGGCCTCCTTGCGCTGAGTGGCGTACTTGTCGCCCTCGGGGAGGTACATGGTGGCTCCCAGATACTGGCCACGCGGGATGATAGTGACCTTGTGAAGGGGATGGGTATGGTCAATCACTACATTGAGAAGGGCATGGCCTGCCTCATGCCAGGCGGTGGAGGTTTTTTCCTGCTCACTCATTGCCATGCTGCGGCGCTCCTTGCCCCAGCGAACCTTGTCACGTGCCTCTTCAAGATCGGGTTGTTCAATCGATGCCTGTCCCTTGCGGGCAGCCATGAGGGCTGCTTCATTAAGGACATTTGCGAGTTCCGCACCGGAGTAACCAGGGGTACCCCTTGCAATCAGGCTCAGGTCGACCGATTCGGAGAGCTTCACCTTCTTGGCATGGACGCGAAGGATCTCTTCACGGCCCTTCACGTCGGGTAGGCTGACGGTGACTTGACGATCAAAGCGGCCTGGACGCAGCAAGGCTGGATCAAGGACGTCGGGGCGGTTGGTGGCGGCGATGATGATGACGCCGTCCTGCGCGTCAAATCCGTCCATCTCCACGAGGAGTTGATTTAGGGTTTGCTCGCGTTCGTCATGTCCACCGCCGACTCCATGTCCGCGGTGACGGCCGACGGCGTCGATCTCGTCGATGAAGATGAGGCAGGGGGCGTTCTTACGCCCCTGCTCGAACATGTCGCGGACGCGTGAGGCTCCGACACCGACAAACATTTCGACAAAGTCCGAACCGCTGATGTTGAAGAAGGGGACATCGGCTTCGCCGGCAATAGCACGGGCTAGCAGAGTTTTGCCAGTGCCCGGAGCACCGATCATGAGGACGCCCTTGGGGATGCGGCCGCCCAGTTTCTGGAATTTCTTGGGATCCTTAAGGAATTCCACAAGTTCCTGGACCTCATCCTTGGCTTCTTCGACGCCGGCGACGTCCTTGAAGGTGATCTTATTCTTTTCCTTGGCGAGCATCTTGGCCTTGCTCTTACCGAAGTTCATGGCGCCGCGACCTGCCATTTTGATTTGGGAACGGAAGAAGAAGTAGAGGACGACAAGGAAGAGGGCAATCGGCAAGATGTTCAGGATGGTCGAGGCCAGCATGTTTGACTCAGGACGGACGTCCGGGGTTATGCCAGCTGCAGCAAGTTCCTTCTCTAGGGTTGTGCCATTGAAGGGCATATAGACAGAAGTCTTGAAAGGAGTCGGGATTTCCTCGGTGGCTGGAGGAACTGCTTTTTTCCGGTAATAGCCGGAGAGGTACTGGGTATTGCGCCCCTCCTCGATGACTAGTTCCATCGGCTTGTCCTGGGTGGAGATGATCTTGCCCTCCTTCAGCAGGCTTTCGAATTTCGGCAGAGTGAGCTCATCCATGGCGACCATACTAGAACCCCGGAATAGGAACGCGCCGCCGATGAGGGCGAAGGCAATTGCAAAGAGGAGCAGGCCGCGCCAGTTGAATTGAGGCTCCGGAGCGCCGGGGGGGCGCTTTGGCTTGGAAGAGTTGCTGTTTGGGGAATCGGGTGTCTCGTCTGGCATTGCGTGAAGCTATTGACTACATCAGATAACACACCCTGCGGCCAATGCAAACTGCACCCCTCACATCGGTTGATCCGCTTACTTTAACCGGTAAGGAAAACTTGGATCCATCACTGGTGGTTTCGATTCACGATGTCTCTACCGTTACCCGGGAACGGGTTGTCGGGATGCTTAAGGATCTTAAGGCTGTGGGGGTGCCTGTGACTTCCCTGCTTGTGATCCCGGACCATCATCACAAAGGAAGGATCGATTCCGATCTAACGTTTGGAGAGTGGATTCGTGAAGTCACAGGGAAGGGGCAGGGAGGGGGTCATGAGGCGGTGTTGCATGGATTTTTCCATATCAGGACCACGAAACAGGGCGAGGGTCTGACGACTAAAATAATCACCCGGTCCTATACCGCGGGGGAGGGGGAGTTCCATGACCTAACCCGCGATGATGCGTCCTCGTTGCTCCTTAAGGGTAAGGAGGCATTTGCTGCATGTGGAATCACCCCCACGGGATTCATCGCCCCGGCATGGCTACTTGGAAAAGAAGCCGAGGTGGCGGTCAGGGAGATGGGATTCGACTACACGACCCGGATCGGTGAGGTGATTGACTGCAAAGAAGGACGATCATTTCCATCCCGCAGTATGGTCTATAGCGTGAGGGCTCGGTGGCGCCGAGAAGTCAGTCTTCTCTGGAATGAGTTGCTCGCTCACCACCTAAAGTCGGCACCCTTGCTTCGCATCGGACTTCATCCTCCTGACTGGGATCATCAGTCGATCCGTGACCATGCTCTTTCCTGTATCCGGAAAGCCATCGAGACTCGCCGGGTGACAACTTACGCAAGATGGCTCGACCAATGGCGCAGTAGCGGACATTAAAGGAACCGCTGGATAATTCCCATGGCCCTCGTCGACCTCCATCTTCATACCCGTTACAGCCTCCGCTCTCCGGAGTGGCTTTTTCGTAGGTTGAACGTTCCTGCCAGTGTTTCCGATCCGAAGCTGCTGCTCGATAAGCTGCGCCTCGCCGGAATGGATTTCTTTACCTTTACCGATGATGACTCGATCGACGGTTGCTTGGAAGTCGCCCACCTGCCTGGGGTCTTTATTAGCGAATCGGTGACGACAGTGTTTCCAGAGGATGGAATCCGTGTTTCGCTCCTGATCTGGGGGATCACCGAGAGCCAGCACAAGGAGGTTCAGGGTCTCAAGGCAAATATCTATGAACTTCAGCAGTATCTGGCTGCCCAAGGTATCGCCCACGGCGTCGCCGGATGCCTGCATGGACTGGAGGACAAACTGCGCCCCATTCACCTGATGCGCCTGGCGCTGCTTTTCCGTAATTTCGAGGGGATCAATGGCAGGGAAATAGGTCTGCTCTCGACGATGACTCGGTATCTGTTCTCGCTTGAAGTTTCAGATATCGAGCGCTTCAGCGCTATGACGGGTCTTCAGCCGACCCATGAGGAGTCCTGGAAGAAGGGGTGGTTCGGCGGATCCGATGACCATGGAGCAACGATCCCCGCCTCGGCTCACACGGAGACTCCACCGGTTCGTGACATCGCACAACTCCTTGCTCATCTCCGCGAGGGCCGCAGTGAGCCGCGAGGGATCACAGGAACACCGCTGCGAGCCGCACTCGATACCTATCAGGTCGCTTTTTCCTACGCCAAGGAGCGTCTTGCCGGCCATGCCGCCTCGCCGACGATCCGTTTGGTCGAGAAGGCTTTCGCACGATTCATGGAGGGTCGTGATCCGACAACCTTCACTGCGGGGGAGAAATTCGCCTTCCTGGCCCAGGGGATCGCCAGCGGCAAGATCTTTGAGCTTGCGAATCCGGGCCCACGCTCTCTCTGGAAAGAGCTTTCCAGTGCTCTTCATGAACCCGCCATGCGTGCCGAACTCGGCAAGGAACTTGAAGGGGTTAAGGATCCGAGTCGGAGGGCTTTCCTCATGGCGAACATGATGGCAAGCCGGCTTGCTTACAGACTGACGCTTCAGTTCCTGCAACAGCTTCTGGAGGGTCGCTTTCTCGAAAGCATTCAGATGGTCGGCCCGGTAGTCCCGCTGGTCGCCCTGCTGAGTCCGTATCTCTATGCCTTTCGGACTCCTGCTAGAGCCCGTCTCCGTGATGCCTCCCTTGTGATGCGCGGCAGTATCCCGCCCGAACTTCACAACGCTCGCCGTGCCTGGTTCACGGACACACTGGATGATGTGAATGGCGTCTCCACGACGATCCAGCGGATGAGCAGCGCCTTGATTGCCAATAACAAGGAGATCGAGGTGATGGTTTCCCGCAACGAGGTTTCCGTCCCGGGAATTCCGCTTAAGAACTTTCCTCCCATTGGGGAATTCGAGCTGCCTGAGTATGAACTTCAGAAGTTGAGCTTCCCGCCTTTGCTTCAGATCATCGATCACCTGCAAACGCAGAACTTCACCGAGGTGATCATCAGCACTCCGGGTCCCGTGGGACTTGCCGCGCTAGCTGCCGCCCGGGTATTAGGACTGCCAACGGCGGGTATCTACCACACGGATTTTCCCGAGTATGTCCGCATCTTGACCGAGGATGGCCTGATGGAGTCGCTGACCTGGAACTACATGCACTGGTTCTATGCCCAGCTCGACATTATCTATGTGAATTCCGACCATTACCGTCAGTGCTGGATCGACCGAGGAATTGCTCCTGAGAAAATCAAGATCCTGCCGCGCGGTCTGGATACGGGACTCTTTCATCCTGAGAAAAGAAAATCTGATTTCTGGAAAAAACGTGGCCTCCGTGAAGGCGAGGTGGGAGCCCTTTATGTTGGCAGGGTATCACGAGAGAAAAATCTCGATCTTTATGCTGCGGCGTTCCGGCGTCTACTGGCTGCCGGGGTGAAGGTCCGTCCGCTGATCGTCGGCGACGGCCCCTATGCGGCAATGATGAAGGAACTGTTGCCTGAGGGAATCTACACCGGAAGTTTGCACAAGGAGGAGCTGGCAAGCGCCTATGCCTCAGCCGACTTCTTTGTTTTCCCTAGCACGACCGACACCTTCGGGAATGTGGTCATTGAGGCTCAGGCCAGCGGATTACCCGTGATCGTCTCCGATGTCGGAGGTCCGAAGGATCTCGTCGAGGATGGGGTTGATGGACGGGTCACCAAGGGACTCGATCTCGATGCTCTGACTAACGCGGTGCGCCAACTGGCTGAAGATTCAGAGCTTCGGAAGCGGATGGGCAAAGCCTCGCGTGCAAGGGTTGCCGAGAGGGACTGGTCGGGGGCGGCCCTCCTCTTCTGGGAGGGAAGTGAGGAGTAGGAAGGAGGAAAAGTAAAAAGGATAAATTATGAATCATGAAGTGGGGAACCGCTCATCATTCCTTCGACTAAAGCACAGTTCCTTGACGTGGCCCCTTGGTGAGGGGCAAGGATGGTGCTCAAGGCGGTGATCATGGTCGTCCTTTTTTCTGCGTTGCCCAGCAGTGACCGGACCGAGTCGATTATGTCCTGTTGGTCGTTCACACGGATCGCTGCGCCCGCTTCGCAGAGTTGAGTGGCGAGCGGTTCGAAGTTGCCAGTAAGTGGGCCGATCAGCACGGGGGCACCGGCCTGCAACGGTTCGATCATGTTCTGACCCCCGCGATTGACCGAGCAGG
>CAIXGT010000137.1 GCA_903919105.1 uncultured Spartobacteria bacterium
AGGGCCCTCATGACCGGAGTTGGAGTCGGCGAGAAAGTCGACGTCACAGGAAGGGCGCGGCGGACTTCTGGTTCTGGTGATAGCGACTGTCCGTAGAGCGTTGCCTTGAATCCCGGAAGTCCGCTCAGGGCGATCGGGGCTACCCAAAGCAGTGTGAAACCCCTTCCCTTCCTTTTACTGTTCATCATGGGTACTTATGGACTGGCGGCAGCGGGGGCCTCTGGGCTTGCCGTGGCGAAGGCGATATTCCAGATATTGGCCTTACGGCAGAGGTCGAGTGTTTGGACGATGTGTCCGTAGTCAACGCGCTGATCGCCGCGCAGTACCACCGCCTGATCGGGGTAGAGTGCGGCGATCCGTGAAAGTGCCGTCAGAAGCTCATCCGGAGTCATATTCCGACGGTTCATGACAAGGCTACCATCGGCCTTCACGTTGACGATTACCTCGCCGACGGAGCGCCGCTGTTCCTTAGCCTCGCCCGCCGAGGGCATCTGGACGTCGAGTTCCCGTTCCTGTCGGGCAAAACTCCACGTGAGCATGAAGAATCCTAGCAGCACGAGCAGGATGTCGACCATCGGAGCGATCAGGAAGCCCCGTGGCTCCGGTTGTAGGCGCGTGCGAAAATTCACGGCAGACGGTGCGGATCAGCGGGGTGTCTGCGAATTTTTCCTGGCGATCACGAGCTTCACCAGCAGAAGGGAGGTTACCCCCTCCATTTCGGAGATCATTTCCTGAACCCTCCCACGGAACCAAGCGTAGGCGATCATGGCAGGAATGCCGACGACAAGTCCCGCCGCCGTTGCGACAAGGGCCTCGGCAACACCCTCCGCCAGCAACATCGGGCGGGAAGCGGCCACATCGTTGGCCATCACACTGAAGGAACGAATCATGCCGAAAACCGTGCCGAGTAGTCCCAGCATCGGGGCCACCGTGGCGATGTCGGCAAGCCAAGCGACGCGCTGGTTCAGTAGGGAGGCCTCGCGACTTCCCTCTGTCTGCGCGATTTCCCGGAGTTGATCGTCCGTGGCCGCCGGATGGCTAGCCAGAAATTCAAGTGTTCTTGTGAGGATCGAGGCCGCGATATCACGGTGTTTGTTGGCAATGGCCAGGAGGCCCAGAAGGTCTCCTTTGCCCAGCAGCGTCTCGGCCATCGTCATGAACCGGGAACCTGCCACGGCTCCTCTCCTGAGAGTGAAGAGATAGACAAGGATCAATGCTAGCGTGATCACGGAAAGAACCAACAGGGGCATCATCACCAAGCCTCCGGCCGAGAGAAGTTTGAGCAGCGTTTCCGGATTCCCAGATGTCATCGTGGCACCAGTGGCAAGTGAGGGAAGAGAAGAGAGTGCCGTCGGGGCATTCGTCTCCGCGGCCATCGCTGAAGAGGTGGCAAGGGCTCCAAAAATGAAGGGAGTGAAGATGCCGTGGAGTCTGGATCGTTTGGAGGATATTGGATGCATGCGAATCCTGATTAGGGATTCTTGGAGCATATCCTAGATGTAGAGACAAGCAAGGCTTGCACCTTGTCCGGTTACCATCGTGAGGGTGAAGGGAGAGGTGCGAGGGGTGCTTTTAGGACTGAAACTATTTTGAACATCTTCTGCCGGCTACGTGTCTTATTCATCAGAAAGAACACGCCATGAAAACACATACCAACCCCAGCCACATCACCTCACTCGGCGACCTTGTCGCCACCGTCTCCAGCTATGCCCGTAACGAACGCGAGACACTGGCGGCCATCCAAGATCTCTTCCGCCGCGGAAGCGTGGTCGCCAAGACTCGCCACGGAAGCAAGAGGCTCAAGCTGGCCTAATAATCAATCGCCCAATTATCCCCCCCTGAGCCTAGGGATCTATTCCCAAAGTCTAGGGGTGGAGGGCTAGGCCCGAGTCATCAAGCTGAGCCTGAACTTCAGACGAACTTTTTGAAGACCTCATTGGCCTCGATCAGGGTCTCCTTGCTTCCGATGTCGAACCAAGTTCCGGGGACGTCCCAGGTGCCCACCTTGACCCGCGGGTAGAGCCACTGGATCAAGCGCCCCGGCTGATCAGGGTTGTTCCCTTCGGTGACATAGGTGTCGATAAGAGGAAGGACGTCTTTGCGATAGTAGTACAGCGCGATGCCGGTCTTTGTGGTGGTGGGGTGGGCTGGTTTCTCCTCGAAGTGGGTGATCACGCCATCGGTATCGACCGAGACATTATTGTATTTTCGGATCTCCTCAAGGTTCCCCACATCGTAGAGGGCAAGTGTGGCGGGATGATTTTTGGCAGCCTCCGCGAATTCCGGAACGGGCTGACTGAAGAGATTGTCCCCCGCAACAACCAGAAGGTCCTGGTGCCTGATGTCTTGTGTCTTGAGAACGTGGTGGATGTCGCCGATCGCTCCGAGTTTGTCGGTATCACATGTGGAGCCGTCGTTGACGATAGTGAACTCCATCTTGGCCCCGCCGTGTCCCTCTGCTTTGTAACCAGCTGCCCAGTCCTCAAAAGCCTTGGCGAACTTGTTGTTCGTGACGACATAGACCCGATCGATGTCGGGAATCGTGGCGAGGTTGTCGAGTACCCATTCTATCATCGGCTTGCCCGCTACTTCGAGTAGGGGTTTGGCCTTGTTTTCGGTGAGGGGATAGAGGCGTGTTGCGTATCCGGCTGCCAGGATCAGAATATTCATGGGAAGATTCGACTTGTAATGGATCTGGCCTCCCTTCGCCAAGCTCATTAAGGAAAGAGGGTCATGACGCCTTGTCCCGATGATTGCTCAATGGAACTTGTGGTCGCGCGCCATGAGGAGGATCTCCGGTGGCTCAAGAGAGTGCCAGCATCCTTCCGTATCTCGGTCTATAACAAGGGAGCCACGCAGGCATTGCCGGAGAGTCTCATCGGAAGAGCGGGTATATCCGTCATTTCTCTTCCAAATATCGGAAGGGAGGCCCACACCTATCTCACCCATCTCATCACGAGGTTTGATTCACTGGCTGCTGTCACCGTTTTCTGCCAAGGGCATCCTTTTGACCATGCCCCAGACCTGCACTGTCGGCTGAACGCCTTGGCCGAGAAGGTGGAAACCCCAGACCCTTTTCTATGGTACGGGTTTCTTGAGGACACCGATGATCCTCAAGGACGGCGCCTCTTTGTTCCATGGAGTAAGAACCCCGAACGGGTCGAGCTTTCCACTGGTGGGTTGTACGAACGCCTATTTGGCAGCCCATCCCCTGATCTGTTTCACTTCCGGGGAGGTGCCCAGTTCACCGTTTCAAGAGAGGGGGCGAGAAGCAGATCACTCGAGTTTTATGAAATGGCTTTAGAGGCAAGTTTGTCTGACCCTCTGATTCCACACTCCCTCGAGCGTTTTTGGGACCGTTTCTTTGGAGACCCTGTTATAGATCCCGCGACGCTGGGCCATGACGGCACACGGTATTTAAAAAAAATTCGCCGTCTTGAGCCCGGCGGGGAAATCGTCGGATCGGTCGATTCGGTTTGAATTTCTTGTAAGCCAGCATGATGTTGGTTCGATGTCGCGCCAAAAAAAGTCCCAAGGACTCCCCCCCTGGCTGATCTTGCTCCTAATCCTGCTAGCTGTAGGTGGAGGTTATTATGGCCTGCGGCAAAACGGAGGAGATGCTTCCATGAGAACCATCGAGGAACTGGATCCTTCCATCTATTACGAAAATGCCAACTCCCTGCGCGGCAACACGTACAAGATCGATGCCGAGATCGACTCGGCACTCGGGAACTCCCCGACGAAGGGGCGGCTCTTTTCCGTGGTTCTGAAAAAGCAGAATCAGTCGGGAGCGCCCGTGGTGCTCCCCGTTCTGGTGCCCACGACGCTCAGTGGGCTCACAATTCAGAAAGGCCAGCATTACCTGATGAAGGTCAAGGTCATTGAGGATGGCCTGCTCAAAGTCGAGGAGGCGAACAAACCATGAGGAATCGATATCATTTTCAGCGCCTAGGTTCTTTGTTCGTGGCACTCATCTCGTGTGCCTCCCTTCGCGCGCAGATTCCGAATGCTCAAACCATCCACGAGACAGGCCAGCAGTATAAGGAAGGGAATGCCCTGACCTCTTTCGGCGATAATTCCGCCATCGGAAGTCAGGCGATGTTCGAGGCGAGCCTTAAGGCGAAAAAGAACATCGTCGACATGAAGCCGAACACCTTCCTTTCGCTCTGGAATAATCCCGGATTCGCCATCCAGTTCGAGAAGTACCTTAGTGCGCCGGCTGAGACTTCCGAGGATGCGAAGCTCTACCGCCAGCGAATGGACCGGATCATGGAATTGCTCTCACCTGGTAATGCCACGAAGCAGAATCAGGATGAAGCGTTTAATCTTCTGACAAAGGCCTCGGACTTCGAGAGCGATGCCAATAACTGCACGACTATCCATGACGCGGTCTATGCCGCTGCCAATGCTCGGCTCCAGATCCAGAAACTAACCGAAGTGGACCGGATGCTGGAAACGAAACTCAGCGCCGCTCAATACAATCAGCTCCATGAGGCTCAATCGCTTACTCTCTCTGCGATCGCCCCCGGCAAAAACGAGACTGCCGATAACAACGCGAACCAGACCGAGCTGCGCACGGCCAAGCTGGATCCTTCCAAGAGCAATGTCGCCTCCCTTAAGCAGACGATCCAGCGCAATCAGGCCCAGATTGCATCTGCAGAGGTTCAGGCGAAGTTCGCTATGCAGTCGTTGATTCTTCAATTCTTTGTTCAGAGACGGTACCAGCATGTCATCATCATCGACCGGTTTTACCGCGCCCTGTTCGATGATGGCGACCAATCGCTCGAGGGATTCCAACAGATGGCCGACAAGATGGGCTACAACAAGGCCGCCGGTGCGGTTAAGTTGATCGCTGATGCCAATCCCAAGGGTGCGACTGCTGTAGGTTCGGGCAACAACGGGCGCGGGGGTGCGGGTGCTTCCGCGGGCACCGGTCCTAACGGTACCGGTGCCAGTGTCGGCAATAATAATTACAATAACGATAATGGCGTGGATGCGAGTGCCATTTCGGGATCAGGTCTTCACATGGGGGTTGAGAACTTGAGTGTGGAAAGCGCCGAGAACGCATTTGTTACAGGCATGAAGGGTGCAAGCAGGACATTCAAGAGCCTCAGTCAACTCGATGCCTTTGCTAATGAGGTCATCCGGGATGTCAATGAGGGGGTCAAGGTTTATAAATTCCTGCTTGAGAAGAGCGAGATTGAGAGTGCAGCCAGCCAGTTGGCATCAGTCTTTACCAAGGGAGAGTATCTGCCGAGTGTCCGTCTCTTAACCCAAGATGAAAAGAGGAAGACTCTCTCCTATGCCCAGCTCTGTAATCGGCTCGTCAATTCGGCCAATTCCGGAAACATCGATGCTCTTTCCGAGGTCGTGACAAAGATGAAGGCTATGAATCCCAGCTTCGACGATGCTGAGATCCTTGCGAAGCTTCAGGGTGTCAAGACCGCCAGTAGCCTGCTTGTCGCTCAGGCCAAGGTCGCGGCTTCGAAGGGAGATCTTCAGTCTGTCCAGACCCAGATCACCAGGGCGGCTGCCCTCTGGCCGAACAATCCTGAAGTTACCAGTTTTTCCGCTGACATGAGCAAGCTTGGCAATGTGGCTCGTCCCGAGGTTCAGGCGCTTAATGATTTCGACCAGCTTAATAGCCAGCACAACTACCGGCAGATTTTCGACGATAAGGAAAAGTACATCGCCGCGCTCGCCATGGACGATTCGAACAGGAAGTCCGAACGACAGGAGAAACTCCGCAAGGTTCTTTCCCGGATGCAGGAGATCGAGACCTCGATCATGCGCTCCCAAGAGATCGCTCGCCGCGGGGATTACGCCGGTGCCTGGGAAGGGCTTGATGTGACGTTCTCGCAGTATCCCGATGATCAGAAGCTGAGCCAACTTAGGGCGGATCTGACCACTCAGGCTCCCGACTTTGTTCATGACATCAGGCAGGCGAAGAGCGATGAGGAGAAGAAGGAGTACGGATCCTCGCTCGCCTGGTACCTGCGCTCCCAGAGCCGCTATCCGATGAGTGATCTGTCCAAGCAGGGGATTCAGCGCATCGTCCGGCTTATCATGCCGGACGCCTCATAGTCAGCCATAGCCTATATCCCGTCCCCATTATGGGATTTAATCAGCGGATCGTTCAGGGCTTCCGACTTCTTAGTGTCGGGTGGGTTATGAGTTGGATCAGTCATCTGGTTTTTTTACCCTTAATGGCAGGCGATGTGGAGGGATTGCTGCGCTGGCATGCGGGAACATGCGAGGTTTTCGATCAATCAGCCCTTCAGCAGGAGTTTGAGTCTTACCTCGCGGCTACTCCCGTTTCTAAAGCGGCAGCCGAGCAACGTTCTTTGCTGCTGCACGATTGCGCCCGTCAACTGGGGCCAGGTGTGGCCTCCCCGCAGGATTTGGGGAAGGCATACCAGATCCTGCAGCTACTCGCCGACGACCCACTGGATCAGAATCGGTGTCGCAATCTGCTCCGTGCGGTGATGAAGGCCTCCTCCGTCCTCTCTGGGCAAAAAAATCCCGGAGCCTCCGAGGCGATGTTGTTGCGTCAGAAAGAGATCCTTTCCTGGAATGTACGG
>CAIXGT010000138.1 GCA_903919105.1 uncultured Spartobacteria bacterium
GATCTGCGGATTTCCACTCGGCAACGAGCGCCTTGGTCTGGTCAAAGGCATGGCCGGTGGCGAAGAGATCAAGGAAAGACTCGGGGGAGGAATCCGGGCCGGATAAGGAACGGTCGGAGCTGTAGCCCAACACATTGAGAAGATGGGTCGCAGCCACCTTCAGCGGGCTGCTCTGGAATGTGGCCAGCGCCTCGGTAATGGCTGTCTGATCAGAAGGAGCGGACATCGGAGTTATTGGAGTTCTTTGAGTTCACGCTTCAGCTCTAGAGCGAGTTCTTTTTCAGTGGGCAGGTGAAGTGTGTAACGGCTTGCAAAGATCTTCTTCGATTGGTCTGAGCCCAGAAGGTATTTCACAACGGAGTCGTTCTTATCCGTGCAGAGGATGAGCCCAAGTGTGGGGTTGTCGCCTTCGGAGCGACGCTCTTGGTCAAAGTAATTCGCATAAAGCTGCATCTGCCCCAGATCGCCGTGGGTGAGCTTGCCTACCTTCAGATCGATCAGGACATAGCACTTCAGGACTGCATGATAGAAAACGAGGTCGATATAGAAATGATCCCCAGCGAGCGTGATTCGCTCCTGCCGGGAAACAAAGGCGAAGCCCTTGCCTAGTTCGAGGAGAAAGGATTGCAGATTATCAATGAGTGCCTGCTCAAGATCCGACTCCACCAGTCGTGGGGATTCAGGCAGGTCGAGAAACTCGATCACTACGGGGTCTTTGAACACATCAGAAGGGGTGATAATTTCCTGTCCTTTTGTGGCAAGCTTCATGAGCCCAGCTTTGTCTTTGCTCTTCGCAAGCCGTTCGAAAAGGAGGCTGTTTATCTGTCGTTCAAGTTCCCGAACCGACCAGTTACTCTTGATCGCTTCGATTTCGTAAAAATCCCGGTTGGCGCTGGAATCGACTTTCAGAAGTAATCGGTAATGGCTCCAGGAGAGAGAAGAATGAAGTGATCCGGGCTTCCACACCGCAGTGCTAGGCACAGACGGAGTAGAAATCCGAGACACTGTCTCGGATTTTTGGTCAGGAAGAGATTTCCGCAACGGTGTCTCGGAAATCAGTGAGGGATAGGCACTGTAGAAGAGCCTGAAGGACTCGAGATTATCCACCGAATATCCTCGACCGAAGTCTCGTGTAAGTTTCGTAGAAAGCTCTTTGAGCAGGGCCTCTCCATATCCAGCACGACGAATTCCTTTCTGCTCATCCTCAATGATTTCTCGACCGATCAACCAATTCGACACCACCTGGGTTGTATTGACCGTCCGCGCAACACCTATCCGTGCTGAGTCAAGAATCTCACGGATGCGCTTGTAAATATCTGGAGACCGCTTAGTTGACAGATTGGCAGCAGAATTTGGTTTTGATGGTTTTTTTGCCTTCATTGATCCTCCTTGAGGACGAGCCAAGTGATGAGTTCGAAATCATTATCCTCTTCGGGTTGCTCGGATTTCGGAGCGATGAGAGCGCCTCGCCCAGATTGCAAGACGGCGGCAGTGCGCCGCCGGAAGGTTTCGGCGATGGATTGCACAGACTTGCCCAAAAGGTCGCTATAGTGACTCATATCTGAGCCGTTGGCGGTCTCGACATCGAACAACTGACAGAGCTGCTCATAGGCTGCCGCCTTGCCACCACAGAGAAGTCGATAGATTTCCAGAATCTGTTTCGGCTGGGCAAAGGAGTAGCGGACAATGCCATCATCACGGACATAGACGAGGTAGAAGGGCTGAAGAGGGTTTACAGTTTCTCCGCTCTTTGCATCTCCCTTTTGCTTCAGGCAAAAGATGACGCCGGGAGCAATCACCTGATGATCGGGGTGCGGTGGAACTACGGTGTAAAGACCAAGGGGGGCCTCTTCCAGTAGCTTTCTGTTATTCTGGATGTAATTCGTCAGCTCGATACGGAAGTCATCCAGCGTAAATTCGTTCAGGGCGATGCTCTCGCTGAAATCTTCGAGATCCAGGACCTCCTCGCGCAACTTCAGGAGCTGCTTATCCCGATAGCGCATGTCCTCGTGGATGATCTCCTCGATTTCTTCGTTCTTCAGGAGGTTGTCCTCGAAGGTGGCGGCGATGTCCACAAGAGCCATGCGGGCCTCGACGCGGTTCTTGAGGTTCACGTATTTGTCCAGATCCTGGGTAGGCCAGAAATTCACCAACTGGACGGTTTCATTCACACTACCGATACGGTCAATGCGACCGAAACGCTGAATGATGCGGACGGGATTCCAGTGGATGTCGTAATTGACCAGATAATCGCAATCCTGAAGGTTTTGCCCCTCACTAATGCAGTCGGTGGCGATGAGGAGGTCAATTTCACCCTGCTGGGACATGGAGGGAATCTTGTCTCGGTTCTTGGAACGCGGGGAAAAGTTGGTAAGGACTTGGTTGAAATCCGTTTTTCCGAAAGTGGTGTAATTAGTCCCGGAACCGGCAACGAGCGCGATATGGATGCCAAGCTCGTCATGCGCCCACGACCTCAAGGAATCGAACAGATATGCCGCAGTATCGGCAAACGCCGTGAAGACGAGGACCTTCTTATTTGGCTGGCCGTGCTTGTTCGTGGTGGGATCTTTGATTTTGTGCTGGATGAGCTTTTTCAGCTCCTTGAGCTTTGCATCACGCTCGGGAGTGACAGCTTCGGCTGAAGCGTGAAGCATGCTCAATTGCTGCTTATCCTTTTTTAGCTCAACCAGCCATGCGTCGAGATCGAGATGCTCCAGGCGATACTTGAACTTTCCTCCAACTTCCATTGGGTCGTCGCCATCGTCATCTGACTCGGGTACCTCTATATTTAGCTCCAACTCCTCCGATTCTGGGTTTTGATTCGGATTTTTCTGATAATTCCGAATCTTTCTCTCCAAGTCTTCGATCTTAGAGATGGTGCGTCCCATGGTGATTTCAAAAGACTCGATGGAGCTTTCAAGACGCTTGAGAAAATTGACCTTCATCATTCCGATAAGGAACCTTTCGCGGTCTTTCTGGGTGAAGGGGTCGTTGCCACGAGCCTCATAGAGATGCTCGTGTTCGGGTTTCAAGTGACGGGATGGCGCAAAGAGGGAGAGTTTGTAACCGTTGATCTCGTCATTAAGCCTGTCGTAGGAAAGGAAGCGCCCTTGCAGATCGATCTCGGGGTAAATGGAAATGGGCTTCAGGCGATCAGGGAAGCCGCCGAGAGCCGCGATGCTGCTTTTGTAGTAGCGCAGAATATGTTTCCGCGAACGGGCGATGGTCAGCTCATCCAAAAGCTTGAAAAAGCCAGAGCTGAGTTTGTCGAGTAGTTCCTTGGTTTTGCGTTCACCGGAATGTTTTTTGGCCCAGACTGAGAATGTCTTTTGGGCAGCGGTAAGCGTAGACTTCAAGCTGTCGATGCCAATGGTGGTCTGAAAGGCCGCATCCTCACCTTCCGTAAGGAAGTAGATCTGGTTGCGGAGGTCACGGAGGTCGTTATTGACCGGGGTGGCCGAGAGCAGCAACACCTTGGTCTTTACCCCGCTCTTGACGATGTCATCCATAAGTCGCTGATAACGGCTTTTGCGAATGATGTTGCCCTCTTCATCCCGCTGGCCAGCGGTGTTGTTTCGGAAGTTGTGCGATTCATCAATGACGACCAGGTCAAAATTGCCCCAATTGAAAGTTTCTAGATTGATGTCCCCAGAAAATCCGGATTCACGGCTCAAGTCGGTATGAGAGAGGACGGTGTAGCCAAAACGGTCTTTGGTGAATGGATTCAGCAAGCTGTTGTTTTGGGCCTGATACACTGTCCAGTTCTCACGGAGCTTCTTCGGGCAAAGAACGAGTACTTTGTCGTTTTTCAACTCGAAGTATTTGATAACTGCGAGTGCCTCAAAGGTTTTACCCAGACCTACGCTATCTGCGAGGATGCAGCCGTTGTGTTTGAGAATCTTGTTGATCGCTCCCTTGACCCCATCTCGCTGAAACTCAAAAAGAGCCTGCCAGACACCTGTATCAACAATCTTAATGTTCTGATCCAGCAATCCGCCCTTCTCTTGGTCGGCGAGGAAGTTTTCAAAAACATGGAAAAGTGTTTTGAAGTAGATGAATTCAGGAGCGTTGTTCTGGTAAAGCTGACTGAGGTATTGAAGGACATCCGCTTTGACATCTTTCACCAGCTTCTCGCTCCCATTCGTTCCATCACTCTTCCAGAGCTCGTCAAACCACGCCTTTAAATCGTGACGGTCACGATTGCTGTCCACCTCAAGGTTTAGCTCGATATTGTTGTTCCCTGTGCCGAGACCGAGACCACGCACGGTAAAGTTGGAACTGCCAAGAATGGCGTCCTCCACGCCCCCAGAGGAGATGTGGTACATCTTCCCGTGGAGTAGTTGAGCGTGCCGGATGGATTTAATCTCCACTTTCTGGCGTATCCATTCTGCACAGTCACGGGCGACTCGTTTCTGCGTCAGGTGGTTGGAGAGAAGTAGGCCATCCCCGTCGATCACAAAGGCTTTTGTCTCAGTCTTATCAGGGTCAAGTGAAAAAATAAAACGCGGTTCACCAAAGAGAAAGTCTAGGTGCTCAATCTGGTCTAAGTGCTCTCTGAGCACGTCGTAGGCGTAGATGGTAAAATATGCGGAAACAACTGAGAGCCGCGAACCTGGCTGAATCTTCTTTCGCAAAAATTCCCCCATAATGCCGCGTCTATGATTGTCGCGGATCCCGGAAAGTGATGCTTCTGTTTGTTGTGGGGCCGAGGGCATGAGAGTATCCTGTTCTGTCTATCGAGTTGCCCTACAAGTGACGAGGAAGGAATGGGTTAGTTTTCTGCGCGGCTTTTCTTGAGATTAGCCCTCTTAAGGAAGTCGGTGTCAGCCAAGGAAATAGTGGTAGTCAGATCGTTCATCCTGACCACCACGTTCTGATGATCCTCGGAAAGGTGGGCTGGGAGTATGGTCCCGGCGGAGACGGTGCTTCTGACGGTGCCGCCTGAAACGGAGCCGGTGAACTCGACCGGCTTGAGCAATCGGACCTTCTTCGGCCAGTAGTGGCTCTCAGGGAAGGGAGGCGGCGTAACAGTAGGAGATGGGGTTGGAGTTGGTGTGGTTGACGCGTGGGGAGTGGGTGATGCCGAGGATTTCTTATCAGTGGAGGCGTCCTTCCCACTATTCACGCACATGCTGATACCGCCCAGCACCAGAATCAGGAGGATGATCTGCCCGAGACATCCGGCACATCCGGAGTTTTCCTGAGGAGACCGGGAGGAGCTTCCTGAGGTCTCAGTGTAGGAAAGTCCGGTGCCAGGGATTCCAACGGTCGTGCGACTGCCTCTGGGGCCACCAACCGTGTAATGGAATCCTTTCTCTCCGAAGCTGATTGAGGAGCTTCGCTTGCCGAGATTCCAGCGGATTCCCGGAGCAATTTTGAAGCTGCGGCGGAAGCGAAAGAAGCCCATGGCTGAAGAATGCAGAGTGGTCGTTAAAGCGCCAAGTCTACTCGGATTCGTACGATAGGATGTGTCTACCCCTCATCGGAAATCGCTTCATTTTTTGACAAATACGAGCCCGATCAGCCTATCGAAAGATGCACCCTTTTCTCATTGAAATGCTTACAAACCCGGAGCCACTTCTCATGTCGTCATGATTTCGAGTGTTTCGATCAGATAGTCGATTTTCTGCTCTAGGCGATCGCTGATATTTGGGTCGATCTGTTCTTTCTCTGATGCCTGGAAGATGAGGGCCTCCAGGAGTTCGTCCTGGTTTCAAAAGTTGGAGAGTTTCTTGAGCTCATGGAGTCGTTTTAGGCTCTCCATGTTGATGTTGAATTCGATGCGGCGTGTGCCGGGTTTTGGTGTTCTAGGCATAGTTTTTTTTGTGGTGGTGCCGGGTGGATTCCGAAGCGTGCCTGACACGCGGAGGAACATGTTTTTTGCGCAGCAAAAGCGAAGCCGTGATTTCACCCCCGGGGAAATCACTATGCTCCATGACTTGGAGTGCGGGGAAATCCAGAGGTTTTGAGGGTCCAAGCATGGTCCCCAAGGTGCCCAAATGAGAGGTCTAGAGAGGCTGCAGGAGCCGCTTGCTGGGAGAAGGATGGTCATTGCCTCCGAACGACCAGTAAGGGGCTCCA